>JACOZO010000036.1 GCA_016181325.1 Candidatus Woesearchaeota archaeon
GCTTTCTTATGCTGAATTCATTTTTTTGGATAAACTGCTGCCTGAACTTACAAGGGAGGACTTTAAGCAGTGCATTGAGGAGTTTGGAAGAAGGAAGAGGAGGTTTGGGGAGTAATTTTTGCACATATTTTCCTTATTATTTGTGTATTCCTTCCGTGATACCACTTTAATCAGCTATCTCTTCCTTTATTGCAACAAAACTTGTCTCGCCACAATGCTCGGCTTATACTGCTGAAGTTGCTTTATCGGAAAGAATATTACTGCCGCTACAATGGTTTCACGAAGTGAAAATCAGGAACGCAGTGACGCAACGCGGATGGGTACTCTATATGCCAAAAAAAGAAACCCATAAATATAACCATGTTCTTTTGAATTCTGATGATTTTATGGATTCTTATGAGAAGTTTGGCCAGCAGATAAAAGAGGCGGCTGATGAGTTCAGGAAACTGGACAAGAAGGAGGCTATAAGGCTGATAAGCCATATTGATGCTGACGGCATAAGCGCGTGCTCCCTGTTTGTGAAGTTTCTCAATAACCAGAATAGGAAATACTCTGTTTCTACAATACAGAATCTTGACAAGAAGGTCCTGAAGGAGCTTGCCTTGGAGCCGTACAAGTGCTTTGTATTCACGGATTTGGCATCAGGGCTCCAAGGGCAGGAAAGTGTTCATCCTGGACCATCACGAGCCTGAAATCAAAAGTCCTGATTTTAAGGACATAGTTATTGTAAATCCGCATCTTGCGGGCATTGACGGTGGCAGGGAGATAAGCGGCTCCGGGGTTGTCTATATGTTTGCAAGGGAGCTTGATAAGAACATGGAGGACTTTGCCCATGTCGCCCTGATAGGGGCAATAGGCGACTCGCAGGAGAACAACGGATTTACCCATCTTAACAGCAAAATCCTTGATACAGCCATCAAAAGGAAGAAGATTGAAGTGAAAAGGGGGCTGAGGCTGTTCGGGGCGCAGACAAGGCCATTGCACAAGGTGCTGGAGTATTCAACCGACCCCTATATACCTGGGATTTCAGGCAGCGAGTCAGGGGCTATCCAATTCCTGCAGCAGATAGGCATACAGCCGAAGAACGGCAACGGAAACGGGTGGAAAAAAGTTGTGCACCTTACGGAAACAGAGATGAAAGGCCTTGTTACAGGCATAATACTGCAGAGGCTTGGGGAAACAAACCCTGAGGATGTGCTGGGCAACATCTACATACTGACGGAGGAAAAAGAGGAGAGCCCGACAAAAGAAATAAAGGAATTCGCCACCCTGCTCAATGCGTGCGGCAGGATGGGCAAGGCATCCCTGGGCATAGGCGCCTGCCTGGGAGACAGCAAGATAAAGGAAAAGGCAATTAGGAGCATGGATGACTACAAAAAGGAGATAATAAATGCGATGAGATGGTATGACAGCAATGCCGGCAGCGAGCATGTGGTGAAGAAAGACGGATTCATGATAATAAACGCAAGAGACCAGATAATGCCTACACTCATAGGAACAATAGCATCGATGATTTCCAAGTCCAATACATTGAAGAAAGGCACTTTCGTACTGTCAATGGCAAATGCGCTTGACGGGAATACAAAGATATCGCTCAGGGTGGCAGGCAGGAACGACAATTCCGACCTGAAATCCGTGATGGAGGGGATGGTCAAAGGCATAAGCGGCTGCGAGGTCGGCGGACACCAGAATGCGGCAGGGGCGCTGATACCGACTTCCAAAGAGGCTGAGTTTCTGGAGACTGCAAGGAATGCCCTTGAGAAGATAAGCGCAGAGGAGAGGGTTTTATAGGGCATTTGACAGCATTCTCATTCTACAAAGATGCTGAATCGGTGAAGAATACTATGCCTTGGCCTTCTTCCACAACTCATCAAAATACTTCTTATAGACCTTCACAGTTTCCCTGTTTTTGTTGAGCACAACCCTAAACCTTTTTTCAGTATAAACAAATGTTGCCACCATCTTATCCGATAAAGAGATGCATGCCGGCCCCTGCAGTTCTCTCGGCAGATACCTGACATAAAACTCCTTTTTTATCTTAAGCCTTGGCCTGAAATATTCTCTCGTATCCTTTTCTTCATAGGCCATTATCCGGCACTTGATATTCCTTTTAATCCTTTCAATGTGCCATTCATCGCTGAATTCGACAGTATAGGCATCTGATAATCTCTTGCTGTATCCAAAACCCAAAAGTTCCTTCGTGCCGTCCAACAGCTCAATAAAAGCCCTTTGCATTCCCTTCGCCCCGGTATATATCTTTACTTCCCGGTTCCATATCGTGTTGAAAAATGCCAGATTATTCTGCGCCATTTCCCTGCTTTTTATTATGATAGCTATAGGATAATCACTCCACATAACAATTAAAGTAATGTTCCCAAACACAAAGTTGGAAGTATTCGTTTGCTCTTCCTCCGACAGCAAACCTGATTCTGCATAATCCAGATTTATCGCTTCGCTGCTTAAAATCCTCATGTTTATTTTTTCATTTATCCTTCTTGTGTTCCATATTCCAAAATGAGTCGGCATAATTTCCTGAAACTTGTCAAGGGTGCCATGGAGGCAGATTGTCCGTTTTTCCTTAATCATCAGGTTTAATGCTGTTTTTACGCCCTTAATGCCGGAATAAACCTCGACATCCGCGCCTACCCTGACTGTCCGCTTAAGTTTTTCCAGCGCCGGGAGAATGTTCTTGATCTGCTCTTCCCTTTCTTCAAGTATTGCCAGCAGTTGAGAAGGCTCCGCCGCCATGAAGCACTTCTTATTGTCTTTTATTACCGAGCTCACTAAACCTATGTCCCCCAATTTTTTCAACCTGTCATAAGTGAAAGTCCTGTTTGTTCCCGTTTTCTTCGCTATTTGGCTTGCTGTTGCCTCTCCGGACTGAAGAAGATAAGTATAGACCTTCACCTCAGCATCTGTCAAGCCGAAGTTTTGAAGGGCTGATTCCTTATCCATTGCTCAAATGCAGCGCTAAACTCTTTATAAATTTGTTGTTTTATTATAAGACAACATAGTTTTATATAGGATACAATCTTAACCACTTTTAAGTAACTAAAATGGTACTAGACGACAAAGTTGCGATTGTCACAGGAGCAGCCTCCGGAATTGGCAGGCAGACTGCTATTCTTTTAGCGGAAAGAGGCGCCAAAATAACGGCAGTGGACAAGGATGCTGAAGGCATACACAGCCTATTGGAGGAGCTAAACAATCCCAATCATACAACACATATCTGTGATATTTCACAGCCGGAAAATGTCAAAAGAGTTGTTGAAGATGCGGCAAATAGGGGAAGAATAGACATACTAGTGAACAATGCTGGAGTTGCTTACCCTGGAACGCTTTCTGAAATCAGGACAGAAGAGCTTGATTATATGATAAAAACCAATGTAGGCGGCGTTTATCATTTTATGACAAGAGTTCTTCCTGTCATGGAAGGGCAGCATTCCGGCTCAATTCTTAATGTCGCATCAGACCTTGGCTTGGATCCCATACGGGATGGCAGCGCATATGCATTGACAAAATCGGCTGTCATTTATATGACAATGTCCGCCGCAGACCGGGCAAAAGAGCCTGGAATAAGAGTTAATGCAGTCTGCCCTGATGGGGTTGATACTCTTCTTCTTCGGAGATTCAGGACTCCCCGGCAAGTCCAGGAAATAGCGGGAAACATGCCTGGAAAGAAACTTTTGGCGCCAAGAGCAGTGGCAGAACGTATTGCATACATGGTGGATCAATATCAGGAAACAGGCCAGATTGTTGTTGTCAGGTGACTTACCAGAAAATGCCGGAAGAAAAACGTTTTATTGAGAGAACCCCGGAAGATATCTTAAGAGCAGTAGCCTTATTCTCTGAGTATCATAGCCTTATGCACGGCTACATAAAGGAAAGGCTAATAAAAAGCTCTGTTGACAGAGGGGCTTTTGTAAGGCCACAAGACCTTCTGCCGCAAGAGGTTATGGATCTGTTTGGCGTGGCAAGAGACAGCCATTCTTATGCTTATGGACTGGAAGCTGGTGATGAGACATTAAGGGCTATAATAGCCCAGGTAGAAAATATGCGTCATGGAACTTCCTATGATGCC
>JACOZO010000120.1 GCA_016181325.1 Candidatus Woesearchaeota archaeon
CTTATGCAAGGTCAGTGCTCGGGATAGACCTGAACACAGCGGATATAGCAAGGCAGAACAACAGGCACAATAAAAATGTCAGCGTAATTGAAGGGGACATAGCCAAAATAAGGCTCGGCAAAAAATTCGATGTTGTTTATTCCATATCCTGCAGGTCTGCTTGCGAACTTGGCGAATCTTGCATTAAGAAGGGCGCAAAGGCATTTATTGGGTATAAAGATGATTTTATTTTTCCCAGGGATAAGAATATGTCAGCCATCCCTATCAAGGATGAATTGGCCAAGCCCTATTTGGAAGCTTCTAATGCATTGATTATCTCAGTACTCAAAGGAAACAGTGTGGATGCTGCTTGGAAAACTTCACAGAGCGTATTCAGCAAGAATTTCAACAAAATGCTTACAAGTGAATCTCCTCCTGAAACCGAAAGCACATTATGGGCAATGCTTTGGGATAAGGATAACCAGGTTTATTATGGCGATGGCAAGGCGGCGTTTTGAACTTCTCAATGAAGAACAAAGAAATTAGACAGATGAAACTATAAATCCTTTTACATCAATTCAAGCCCCAACCATTGCGTCAGTCAGCCCTTTCCTGTCCTTTATCTGGCCTACGACCTTCAACTGAAGTTCTGACGGCAATCTCTCGAAACTCTGGTCAACCAGGGAAGAAACGCCCCTTCCTTCTGTTGCTGACCTAAGGTCTGAGCTCCATCCGAGCATGTTCATGACAGGCAGCTTTGCCCTGATGAATACAAGGCTTTCTTCCTGCTGCAGGTCAATCAGCTGGCCGCGTATGCTGTTGACAAGCTTTGTCAGGCTGCCCGTATACTCTATTGGGGCTTCAATCAGCATGATCTGCAGCGGCTCAAGCATTATCGGGCCTGCCGTGAGCATGGCGCCCCTGATGCCTTCCCTTATTGCCGGATAGACCTGTGCCGGGCCCCTGTGTATCGAATCCTCGTGAAGCGTCATGTCAACAAGATTAACCCTTACGCCCACGCACGGCTCCCTTGCCAATGGGCCCTTTTTCATGACTTCCTCAAACATGTCCAGAATCATCTCTATGACTTCGCCGAGATAGACCTGGCCCCTTGTCTTGTCGAAGAAGATATTGCCATTGAAGACATCCTTGACCTGCTCCGCCTCTTTTGATTCCATTCCTGTGCTGACAAAAGCATCACGTATCTCGAGATTCTTCTTCTTGATCCTTCCCTCAGGTATTGTGCCTTCCTTCACAAGCTTGTAGATGGCAGGATTCAAAGGCTCGACTGTGAAATAAAACTTGTTGTGCTTGTTCGGCGTCTTCCCCTCGACTTCCTGGGACAGCTTCGTGACGCATTCCCTGAAAACTACTATGGGTGGAGATGTCTTCACTTCAACGCCCTTTTCCGTTATTATTCTGTTCTCGATGATCTCAAGATGCAATTCGCCCATTCCAGAAATAAGGTTCTCGCCCGTCTCTTCATTGATTTCAATCACGATTGATGGATCTTCCCTGCCTACTTTTCTTAATACTTCAACAAGCTTTGGAAGGTCGCTTGCTCTCTTCGGCTCGATTGCCTTTGTTATGACTGGCTCAAAAATATGCTTAAGCTCTTCAAAAGCCTGCTCAGGCTCAAATGTCACAGTTTCACCGGCATTTCCAAGGACGCCTGAAATTGCGACTACGTTGCCGGCCGGTATGCTTTCGATCAGCTCGGGCTTTACGCCGTTATAGATGTAAAGCGACTGTATCCTTTGCTTTTGCTTTGCATTATTCAAGTAGACTTCTGTGCCCGGAGTCAAAGTTCCAGCGAAAAGCCTTCCTGCTGAGATGTCTTTTCCTGATTTCGGGTCCACCACTATCCTTGTTATGACGAATGCAAGCTTGCCGTCAGGATTGCATGAAACCAAGTTCTTTCCGAATTCGCTTTCCATATCGCCGTGCCATATCTTGGGAATCCGGTATATCTGGGCAGTGATAGGATCAGGATGATGCTTGATCACCATGTCCAGCATCACTTCATGCAACGGGGCGTTATTCCATACCCATTCCTTCCTTTCCTCTTCGCTCATTTCGTAAATCGTGAGAATATCCTTGAATGAAATGTTTTTCTTCTGCATGTACGCGAAAGACAGCGCCCAGTTCTCCCTTGCCGAGCCGAATGCGACTGAGCCGTCCATGATGCTCACTTTCCACGCCTGCTTGTATGCCGGCTCTGCTATGTCCTCGATAAGCTTGTTGAATCCGTTAATGAGCTTTACAAACCGTTCCTGGATTTTTTCAGGCGTAAGCTTCAGCTCCTTGACAAGCCTGTCAACCTTATTTATGAAAAGAACGGGCTTGACCCGCTCCCTCAATGCCTGCTTTACAACTGTTTCCGTTTGTGGCATAACCCCTTCAACTGCGCAAATCAGGACTATGGTGCCGTCAATCGCGCGCATAGCCCTTGTCACGTTGCCGCCGAAATCCACGTGGCCGGGCGTGTCTATAAGGTTGATAAGATACTCATGGCCCTTATATTCATGGACCATCGAGACATTCGCGGCGTCAACTGTCATCAGCCTTTCCTGCTCATCCTTGTGCTGCCAGGTTGTCATTCCTTCCTCGAGGTCGCCGGCATATTTTGAAGACATAAGGCCGGCAGCTGCAATTAGATTGTCAGTCATTGCCGTTTTTCCGTGGTGGATGTGCGCGGAAGTGCAGATATTCCTGATGAACTTGGGATTTTTAGTAATCCTTGCAACTTTCACAGCCATTGACTCTGCCATTTTGTCCAGAAACCCTAGAATACATGCATCTCATGCACGGTCTTGTATGAATGCAATTCATTTTTTTTGAACCAGAGCTTTATCTCCTGTTCTGCCTCTTTCTGGCTTCCTGAGGCGTGAATTATGTTCTTCCCGCCGGAGCCTTTCTCAGAAGCGTATTTCATGCTCAGGTGGGCGAAATCGCCCCTTATTGTGCCGGGCATGGCCTCGTGCGGCGATGTCGAGCCTACAAGCTTCCTCACGTTGTCTACTGCATGCACGCCCTGGACAGCCAATGCCACTATCGGCCCTTCTGTTATGAAATCGACAACATCCTTGAAGAATGGCTTGGCCTTGTGGGCCTTGTAGTGCTCCTCTGCGAACTTCCTGTCAGCCCAGACCATCTTCATTCCTATTATCTTGAGCCCGGTGTTCTCAAACCTCCTGATTATCTCGCCGACAAGGCTTCTCTGCACGCCGTCGGGTTTTATGATGATGAGGCTTCTTTCTATCATGCTGAAATCATTCCTCTCTTTTTTCTTTCTTAAATCTTTTGCTCCATCTGGTCTCGAGGAATTTCCTTCCCAGCTTAAGCTGGTTCTTTTCGCACTTTGAGGAGCAGAAATAAAGTATCTTCGCGTCCTTCTGCACATACATCTTGCCCGTGCCTTTTTCCAGATTTTCCCCGCAGAAAGTGCATTTCACCATTTAACCGACACCCCTGCCGCCTTTTGAAAGCTGCCTGGCCTCGAATTCCGTCTCGCGAAGCATGAGGATGTCCCCTATCTGGATAGGTCCCTTGACATTTCTCCTTAGAATCTTGTTCTTGTCCCTGCCGTCCATCACGCGGCACATGACCTGTATGGCTTCCCCTCTTGCGCCGGTCCTGCCGATTATCTCCTCTACCTTTGAAGGCGTTGCCGGCGAGAAATAGACTCCCCCCTTGGAAGCCTCTTCCTGGCCCTGCGCAGGCCCTCTTCGCTCAAATCTCGCTTTTTTGTCTATCTGTCCCATATTGCCTACTTGCCTAATTTATTGGAAATCTCCTTTATTAAGTCTTTTGCTTCCCCTTCCTGTACAATCGCTACGGCGCTTGTTCCAAGCTCTATGCCCGCAGATGCCCCAAGCTCTTCCTTGCTGGGAACCTGCACGCACAATACCCCTTTTTCCTCTGAAAGGATCGGAAGGTGCATCACGATTTCTGGCGGCGATACATCCTTTGCATAAGCAACGAGCTTGGCATGGCCTTTTTCTATTGCCTTTGTAGCCTCGTTTGAGCCTTTTCTTATCTTTCCTGTTGTCCTTGCAACTTCAATAGCCTCATACACTTTCTCCACAATTTCCTTTGAAACTTCCTGTCCAGCCATATTCATAACCTCCATCAACCCATACAAAGGTAACTAAAAGAACCACGTTACCTCTCAACTGCATTATGCAGTATCATTCGTCATTGGTACAAAAATGGAATATAAACTGTGTTTATAAAGATATCGGGGAAATAATGCTAATCCTGCAAAAACTATTTATACATATTTATTCCGTCTTTAAGAACATATGAAAGATAAAATAGCTATCGTCTCATCAGGTGGTGGAATGAGCTGTAGTTACTCTTCCGGTGTCATGAAGGCGTTGGTGGAAAAATACAAATTTACAGAGCCGGACATTGTAGTGGCCGCATCCGGAAGCGCAGGAGTCCTGACATATTATGTTTCAAAGCAGTACGGGCCAATGGTGAACATATGGTGCGATTATTTAGCTGATAAAAGATTCATCAATTTCCTGAGATTTTGGAGGATAATAGACATAGACTATCTGGTCGATACTGTCCTTGGAGAGAAAGAAAAGCTGGATGAGCAGACTGTCAAAAAATCAAAAATCAGGCTATTTGTCCCTGCAATGAACGTCAAAAATGCCGAAATAACATATTTCTCAAATAACTCGGACCTGTTAAAAGTCCTAAAAGCAACAAAGGCCGTGCCCGTTGCCTATAATATGGCTGTAAAGATAGGGGATGGATTCTTTTGTGACAGTGGAGTAACCTCTTCATCCAGTTACAACATAAAAAAAGCACTGGACCTGGGCGCAAAGAAATTGATAATAATAGATAATCATAATCATGGAGACAGCCGGGTATTTAAAATCTGGCTGCATACGAGAAATGAAATTTTCAAAAGAAAATACAAACAGCAAATGAATGAAACTGAAGAATTTGAAATCCAGGAAGATGTTGAATATGTTATCCTGAAGGCAGGCTGCAAAAACGGTTTTTTGAAAAATGATTTATCTTTCCTGAAAAATACAATCAAAAAAGGATATGACGAGGCAATTAAAAGCAAGAAATTAAGGGAAATCGTTTCATCTTCCTTGTGATTGCCTGACAGGCAAACTCAAAAACACGTCCTTCCTTTCCAGAAATCTCCTGATGGCGGCCTTTGGGTTTTCCAGGACAGAGATTCCGTCGCAGACAAGCGCCTTGTCAAAATCATATTTCAACAATTCCCTTATCGATTCCTTTGCCTGCATTGGATTTTTGTATTTCGGCTCAGGAAGCAGCGAGAATTCGCCTTTTGGCCAGCCGATTATCGCGTCCCCTATAAACAAAATTTTTCTTTCTTCCCAGAGCAGTGCTGTCTCGCCTTCTGATTTTCCGTTTTTTATAAGTATTGCCTTCAGGCTGCCCGGCAAAATGTCGCCGTCATTGTAAGTCAGGTCAGGCTTCAGCTCCATCTGTCCGGCATCGAGCTCAGGAGCGTAAATTATCGCCCTGAAATCATCCCTTATCTTTGCAGCAATCCTTTCATGGTCCCTGTTTGTCAGGATTATGCTTGCTGTCCCTGCAAGATTCTTTATTTTGCCGATGTCGATTTCAACAGGGTCAATTATAATCCATTCAGAATTGCTTTGGAGCATGTAGCTGCTGAAGTCAAACCCCTTTTCAGGAGAAAACCACGACCATGTGTAAATGCCGTCTAATATCTCTTTCATTTTGCACTCAATATTTCGGCATATTATTGTCTATTTTCTCTGCCCATTCATCAATGCCTCCTGAAACATTCTTCAGGTTAGTAAATCCTTTTGTCTTAAGCAGTTCCATTGCGTGAAGGCTTCTCGTTCCGCTCTTGCAGTGCAGCGCAATCAGCCTGTTTTTATCCAGATTATTGAAAAATTCCAGATTGCCGTAAAGCATGTCGCTTAAAGGTGCCAATTTCGCGCCTTCAATCCTGCAGATTTCCGATTCCTGCCTTTCCCTTACGTCGACAAGAAGGAAATCCTCTTTCCTGTCGAGCATTTCCTTTAGATGATGGACAGATATTTCATCACTGCCAACTTCATTATTCCAATTTTTTCCATTGCACTGTTGATCATAATCCTCCAGCTTTATGGTTGTCCTGCTGTCGCCGCACACCGGGCAGTCATTATTCCTGTTGATTTTTAATTCAGTAAATTTAACTGCCAATGCGTCATAAACCAATAGCCTGCCTGACAGGGTTTCTCCTATCTCTAGAACCATCTTCAGTGCCTCAGTGGCCTGGATCGTGCCCATGACTCCGGGAAGCACGCCAAGAACGCCCGCTTCAGCGCAGCTTTGAATGCTCTCTCTTGGCGGAATTTCCGGGGAAAGGCACCGGTAGCATGGGCCATTGCTGCAATTGAAGACTGAAGCCCTGCCTTCAAACCTGAAGACGCTGCCGTAAATCCACGGCTTTCCCAGCAAGATGCAGGCATCGTTTATGAGGTACTTTGCAGGGAGATTATCCGTGCCGTCGATAATTATATCATAATTTTTTATATTCTCAATAATATTCTTTGAATCAATCTTATTGTTGTGGATTTTGACACCGACTGACGGATTCAATGCACTGATCTTCTCTTTCGCTGAATCCAGCTTTGATTTTCCGATGTCATTTGCTGAATGCAGGATTTGCCTCTGGAGATTGCTTTCCTCGACATTGTCAAAGTCAGCAATGCCAAGAGTTCCGATGCCAGCGGCTGCCAAATACAATGCGGCAGGGCTTCCCAGTCCTCCAGCGCCTATAATGAGGACTTTCGCTTTCTTTATCTTCTCCTGGCCGGCTTTGCCGACTTCCTGCAGCATTATGTGGCGTGAATATCTCCTCATATCTGATTCATTTAACACGCCATTTCCAGAGCTATTTTTATTTTCCGGTGATTTTTTCCTGAACATATCCAAGATTGCCATTTGATTTTTAAATTAATATCATCAAGAACTTATTGTTGTTTTAATATCTTTCTCAGGAAATTGCTTATTAATGGAAATAAATTTATAGCTGTGATGCTGCTTTCTGAGTTAAATGGGAAAAACTGCTGTCATAACCGGCGGAAGCAAGGGCATCGGCAAGGAAACGGCTGTTTTATTTGCAAAAAACGGCTACAATGTTGCGATTTGCGCAAGAGACGAGCCGTCACTCAGAAAAGCCGCCGATGAATTGACACAAATAAACAGGAATGTTTTTTACCAGAAATGCGACGTGTCAAAAAGCAATGATGTAAAAGATTTTGTTGCGAATGCAATCAAGAAATTCGTAAGCATAGATATTTTGGTGAACAATGCCGGGATTTTCGGTCTTGATTACCTTGCCGATACTTCTGAAAAAATGTGGGACGATATAATAAACACAAATCTGAAGGGAATGTTCCTGGTGACTAGGGAAGTGCTTCCACTGATGCTGAAAAACACGAACGGGCACATCATAAATATCAGCTCGCAGGCGGGCAAAATCGCGTTTCCGATGGACACGGCTTACGGGGCTTCAAAGTTCGGCGTTGTAGGTTTCAGCAGGTGCCTTGCCGAGGAGCTGAAGGAGACCTGCATCAAAGTCGCAATTGTCTATCCCGGCGCCGTTGATACGCCTTTATTCGACAATGTTGACAAGCGAAAGATGGAGGGATTCCCGCCGAGAGAGGCTTTCCTTAAGCCGGCTGCTGTGGCTGATGCTGTGTTTGGTTTGGTGCAGAAGCAGAGCGGTTATATTGAAGAAGTTGACGTGGTATGATCATTCTCAGATGTTTGGCTTAATCTCCACCAAAAACGATTCTGGGCCGATTATCCTTATCTCAGCATTCGATTCCCTGTTCCAGCTGCCTGTCAGCTCTTTTGGAAACCTGAAGAAGAATGCCTTTCCGTCGAAGTTCATTTTCCTCTTGAGCGAAACCAGCCTGTCATCAAGCAGCTTCTCCACCATGAGGAACCTTTCCATCTTTCCGGCCTGGTCAGGGCTGAGATACTCCTTGTTGCAGGCATTGCAGCGCCATACCTCATAATTATACTCAATGCCCTTGTATGCCATCTTTTTTTCCGCTTTCCTTGTTGTTTCGGAGCAGCACCTGAATGGGCTTTGTGAGGCAGTTTTTCCCTTCTTTGCTGCCTTATCCTGGGCTTTTTGTTCCTGGCCATAGGATGATATGGTTGTCTGTGCCATTTTTGTCAAATTTTACGCATTTCGTACTACGAAGTGTACAATGTAGAGTACCTTTTCTATATAAAACTTTCTTTTTTTATATACCAGTATACAAAAACGTAACATTTAAATACTAGTATGGTAATTATAATTATGTTTTTGGTATGCAACATACTGAAAAACACAGTCTAAAACTAAAAAACAGTGTAAGCAAGAGGTGGAAAAATGGCTATGGATTTTTTTGTGGAAAGCGCAATGAAGAGTTCTGTTCAGCCCCAGGTTGAATCAGAAATCGGACATGCAAACATCAAGGTCATCGGATGCGGAGGAGGAGGCTCCAACATGATAAGCTGGCTCTATAAGAAGGGAGTCAGGGGAGCTGAAATCATCGCATGCAACACCGACAAGCAGCATCTTGAAATAACAGAAGCTGACAAGAGATTCCTGATAGGAAAGGAATTGACAAGAGGATTGGGTTGTGGAGGTTTTCCTGAGAAGGGGTCCAAGGCAGCTGAGGAAAATATTGGCGAAATCAAGGAAGTCCTTAAGGGATCTGACATGGTTTTCGTATGCGCAGGAATGGGCGGCGGCACAGGAACAGGATCCGCGCCGGTAGTGGCCCAGGTAGCGAAGGATTCAGGCGCTATAGTAATCGGCACTGTCACTATGCCTTTCAAGATTGAAAGGGCAAGGATTGACAAGGCTGAGTTCGGACTGCAGCAGCTGAGGAATGTTTCTGATACAGTAATAGTTATCGACAATAACAGGCTTGTGCACATTGCAGGCAACCTGCCGGTACAGCAGGCTTTTGCGGTAGCAAATGAGCTGGTTGCAACAATGATAAGGGGCATAGTGGAAACCATAGCCATCCCTTCATTGGTCAACCTGGACTTTGCAGACGTAAAGGCAATAATGCAGGACGGTGGCGTGGCAGCAATAGGCGTCGGCGTATCTGACACCACCAACAGGGTCGAAGAGGCTGTCAAAGGAGCTTTGAGCAATCCGCTGCTCGAGATAAGCTACAAGGGAGCAGCAGGAGCCCTTATACATGTTGAAGGCGGGCCTGACATGACCCTTGACGAGGTAAGCAGGATAGGCGAGCTTGTCACAGAAAGCCTGGATGATGACGCGAATGTCATCTGGGGCGCAAGAGTCAGCGAGGCAATGAAAGGAAAGATTGCCGTCATGACCATAATCACAGGCGTCTCAAGCCCATGGATACTGGGCAAGGCTGACAAGAAGACAAGAGTCAAGGAAGCCAGAAGGATAAGCGACGAGCTTGGGATTGATTACTTCACCGAGTAATCATAAATTATTTTTATTTTTTGTTTTAATTTGATTTTTGGAACTGAATTATTTTTTTGCAAATCAGCTAGAAGGTGAAACCATGGCAGTTGACAATGAAAAGATTGTAAAAAAGATGATTTATGACATTGCGGAAAGCAATGAGAAAATTCTTAACGAGAAAAACATAGAGAATTTCAAGAGGATTGTTCCGGTTCTTATGGAGAAGGGAATTGAAAATGTCAACCTGTCCATGTTTGACGACAATACAAGATCGGAGCTTTTCAATGCATTGGGAGAGGAGTATCTGAGAAAAGGAAACCTTAACGATTCAATAAAGTCATTCATCCTGGCCGGAAACAAGCAGAGGCTTGTTGAAGTCGGGCAGCACTATGAGCAGGTCGGGCTGTTCGGAAACGCAATAGACACCTACAGGCTGGCCGACTCGAAAGACCATCTTTTGAGGCTGGCAAACAAATGCCTGGAAAACAGCAATTTTGCGGACGCCATAAAGGCTTTCAGGCTGATGGAAGACAGCGCGGGCCTGAACAGCGTCGGAGACCTATGCGTCAAAAAAGGCAAATGGGATTACGCAGTCGAGATATTCAACACCACCGGCAACAAGGCCAAGCTTATGGAAGTGGGCGAGGCATGCATGCAGGAAAAGCAGTACGGCTATGCGGCAAAGGCATTCGAGCTTGCAGGAGACAAGCAGAAGCTCAACAGGCTTGGAGACAATGCGCTTAGGGAAGGGCTCCTTGCAACTGCACTGAAGGCGTACACTCTTTCCAACAATGAGATGATGGTGCAGTTCATCAGGGAAAATTTCGGCAGCAAGCTTTCCATGTAATAGGCATGAAAAATGGAAGACTCCAACAGCCTGATGCAGCAGAGAAAAGTCGAAATCCTTCTTGAGATGCAGGCAAAGAAATTCGAGGCAGAGCTTTCAAGCCTGAAGCAATATATTGTTTCTCTTAATAACGAAGTCGCTTCGCTGAGAAGCCAGGTTTCCAGGATGCAGTTCCAGCCATCCCAGGCAGTGCAGCAGAATCCCCAAGCTGAGGAGATGCAGGCTCAAAATCAGCAGCGCCAAAGCCAGGAAATGCCCAAGAAAAAGGTCGAGATTGTCGACTGCAGACCTGACGGACAAAGGCGCGAGGAATTTGTAAGCGGCGCAGCCAGAAATGCAGAGCCCGCAAGGCCAAGGTTCGGCGACTACAAGTCAGAAGACGTCAGCATTGAGAAGTTTTTTTATTTCGGGAACAAGAGGTGACAGTTCTTTTTTAATTTTTGTTCAAGAGACTGAAGGCTAAAATGTTTCTTGTAAACCTGCTTCATCAGATTTGGTATAATCTCAGGGGATTTTTTAGATAACCAATCAATTAACTTGTCATTTGCCACTTCTCTTCTTCAAAAGAACTCTATTAAAAATACTAAAAGGTTCAGTCATTCTACAGGAAAAGAAAAAAGTCAATTTACTGCAACTTCAATCAAATGAAACTAACAGGAACACTAATAAAGAACCTTTTTCAATTATCTCATCTATTGGAGTAAACCTTTCATTACTAATGAACAAAAGTGTGCATTACTAATGAAAACATTTATAAATAAGATTGGATTCTGATGGATTATGATACTAAAGGAAACATTAAGGACTATTGTAAAAACCCAGCAATTTGGCGATTTGGGGATACCTCGAAACTTGCTTAAGGATATTGATTTAAAGACCAAGCATACAATAGTCATATCCGGAATAAGAAGATGCGGGAAAAGCACCCTGCTTCTGCAAATAATGGGCAATATAAATAGTTTTTATTATTTCAATTTTGAGGACCCCCGGGCAAGCGGCTTTAACGGTGAAGATTTTTTTCGCCTTGACGAAGTCTTTAAGGAGGAGTGCAAAGAATCTGACTTTTATTGCTTTGATGAGATACAAAATGTTACTGAATGGGAAAAATTTATCAGGCATTTATTGGACAATAAAAAGAGAGTTGCGATAACAGGATCCAATGCTTCCCTGCTTGGCAGGGAACTTGGGACAAAGCTAACCGGAAGGCACCTAAGCTACGAGCTGTTCCCCTTTTCGTATGATGAATTCCTGGTATTGAAATCAAAGGAGCCCTCTGAGCAGTCTTTCAGCGAGTATTATGGGCTTGGCGGATTCCCTGAATATATTGAGGCAGAGGATCCTCAAATTTTGAGGCATCTGCTAATGGATGTTATTGAAAGGGATATCGTTGCAAGGCATGAGCTGCGCAACGCTGTCACGCTAAAAAATCTGGCAACATATCTAATAACCAATTCCGCAAAAGAATTTTCCCATAACCGGCTTGCTAAGCTCTTTGGAGCATCAGTCAACACAGTCATTTCTTACATTTCATATCTGGAAGACAGCTATATCCTTTTTACAGTTCCAAAATTTGAATACTCGCTGAAAAAGCAGCTTGTAAACAGGAAAAAAGCCTATATTATAGACCAGGGATTCGCCAAAGCAAATTCACTGAGTTTTTCCCAGGACAGGGGCAGGATTTTTGAAAATATTGCATTCCTCCATTTAAGAAGAAAAAGCAGAGAAATTCATTATTTCAAAGAAGAGTATGAGTGTGATTTTATTGTAGATAGGAATCTGGCTGTCCAGGCATGCCTTGAGATAAATGATGAAAACAAAGACCGCGAAATCCAAGGCATAAAAGAGGCAATGAGGCAGTTAAAGATAAAAGAAGGCGTCATATTGACTTATAATCAGGAGGATGTGATTGAAGGGATTAAGATTGTGCCGCTGTGGAAGTTGGGGAAAATACCTGTAAATGTTACAGGAACTCTGCTGATTCGTCATGGTTGAGATTGAAGCCGGATTCGTGGGAGTAGATGGTTGCTTTTGTATCTTTATCCGAACTCAGCAAATCAATGTAATAGAATTCTTTTCCAAGTTCTTTCCTGTCATATTTGATATAATCATTTTTAGCAAAATCTTTATGAGATATCTCAATAGTAAATTTGTTGAATATTGTTCTTATTTTTTTTAGTTCCCCTTTCCATTTGCTCCTAAAGTTATTATTATCAGGATAGTTAGTATTATAGGCTTCTAGGGTGAACCTATAAAAGTAGACAAATAGTTAAGAAATATTAAACGTACAAAAAAACAAGTGAGGTGTCAAAATTGGCTAAGCCAACCTGTTAGATTGGTGGTATTCTACTATATAAAAATCAAAGAACCCTACAAGCACTCCCTCAGCTCCTTTCCTTTCTCAATGGCCAGTTCAACCATCTTCTCTATATCTTCCTTTGTGAGGGGCGCATCCCCGCCTTTCTGCATTGCGCACAGGGTGCCGTCTTCCATGGAAGTGACTGTGAGCCTTGCATCTGTTGCCTTCTCCTCTTCCGAGTCCGGGTCAACTATGAGGCTGCCGCCTATCTTTATCACAGTTATGGCTATAGGCAGGTTCCTGAGCTCCAGCTCCTTGTCGGTCTTCTTCTTGTAGTCTATCTTCTCGCCGTTATATTCCGGGAATCTTGCAGATTTCAGAGCGGCCAGGGCAGCCAATGAAGCAGCGTCCAGCAGGTTGCCTGCATCATTCACGGAAATGACATCAATCAACAGCAGCCATACCTTCTCACCTGGAGTTATGCACAGGCCCTTGAAGTCAATGGTCTTGCTTTCCCTGATGCCCCTGTCCACTACCCTTGCAAGCTCAACTGCCTGTATTCCCGGTGGCCCGAGCTCGAATTCAGGGTTTGACATTGGGAGGAGTTCTGCGCCGACTATAATCGTGCCTTCATCGGGATTGTCAGGGTAAGGCTTTCCAACCTCCATCTTGACACCCGCTATGACTTCTGTTTCCCCTATCTTTACCCTTGCAGAGCCTTCTGCCGTGTTAATGTAGTTGCACTGCACTTCTATGGGCTTCCTGAATTCAGAAAACTTCCTGCCGTCAAGCCTGGTGCCTGACTTCAACAGCTTCATTATTGATTTCCTTAGTTCTGCATTCATTTTACTTCACTCCGATTATATTTTTTCTTTTGGTCAAGCTTTTCTTTGCCGACTTGTAAAGGAGGCAAAAGTTCTCGGAAATCAAAGATTTCCGGAACCCCGAAAATGCCATACATTTTCGATGGAAAAGTTTGTTTTACTTCACATCCGCATTGTACTTGGCTTTTAGCGCCTTTTTCTGGATATCGTATATCCTTATGCACGCCTTTTTTGCCATGTCCAGCACTTTTGAAATCTCATCTTTTTTTATCTTGCCGTCCATCTGCAGCAGGGTGACCTGCCCGGTGTTGGGCGTCATTGCTACCGGAATGTCAGCGACGTCCCCGTCAGGCCAGCTTTCCTCTGAGTAATCAAGGTCGACAAGCAGCTTCCCGTCAACTTTTCCGACAGAAACAGCAGCGACAAGGTCTTTCATGGTCAGCCCCGCATCAGCAAGAGCCATCGATGCCGCGCATATTCCGGCGCACCTTGAGCCTGCTTCTGTCTGAGGCAACTCAATGAATACATCGACTACTGAGTTAGGATATTCGTTCAGGTCCAGAACTGGCAATAATGCCTTTTCTGTCACATAAGAAATTTCCTTGGACCTTCTTGAGCCCCCCGGCCTTACACGCTCATTGCTGCTTGAGAACGGCATCATGTTGTAATTGCACCTCAGGATTCCCTTCTGGGGGTCCTGCAAAAATTTGGGATGCAGGTTCCTTGGTCCGTAAACAGCTGCATAAGCCCATGTATTCCCTATCTTGAAGTAGGCAGAGCCGTCTGCCCTCTTTATTATTCCCACTTTTGCCTCAATGTGCCTTGTCTCGTCAAATTCCCTGCTGTCCAGCCTTTTTGAGTATGTCATCTTATTCACCCTTGTCCAGATATTCCTTTATCTTGTCGGTCAGGCCTGAAACATGGCTTTCACGCTCTATCTTCCTTATTGTCTGGATGGCCTTGAGCTCGCTCTGGGGCTCGCCGTCTATCCAGATAAGCCCGTTTTGCCCGACTACTATGTTGCACTTGGTTGCCTGCTTTATCATGGAAACCATGCTTGCCTGCTTGCCTATGATCCTTGGCACCTTGTTTGAATCCACTTCGATTATCCTTCCGCCCTTGAGCTTTCTCAGGCCAGGCCCCTTCATGGTCACGTCAATGAGCTTCTGGCTTGTCACATTGACTATGCCGCACACAATATACTCGCCTAGGTCAAAATACTGCGTCAGGTCTGCGCCCCTCTGTATGAAATCAGAAGTTGCGTCCTTCATGGATAACATTGCGGAATACGCAGAATTTGTGTCAAGCCGCCAGCCTGAAAAGCCTACGTCTATGACCTTGCATATTATCGTGTCGTCCCTCTTTGGCACGTATCTTCCCGAAAGCGGGATCAGCTTTATCGTCCTGCCGTCAATCACGGCAAGGCCAAGCCTGCCTGCCATTATCTTGTCGCCACTCCTGTATGTGCCGGTGCCCGGGAGCACGTCCATTCCAACAGCCAGGGCCTCGCCCGGAACTGCTATTTCCTTGTCTTTCACTTTAATCTCTGACATCTTAAAAACCTCCGATTCTGCAATCACTTTATCTTTGTTACCTTGCATTCCACGTTTCCGCTGGTCAGCTTGTTGAGCTTCTCGTAAAACTCACTTTCCAGGCCGCCCGGTATCTCGACAACGGCATTCCAGTAGCCGTTGTCCTGCCACTCCTCCCTCAATATCGTGCCCAAATGCTTTATTGCGGAATAGCATTTTGGGGCATAAGCAGGCGATATTTTCACTCTTACCTCCTTTATCTCAAACCTTATCGGTAGTATGGTCTTGAGCTTCTTGAGCAGCTCCTGGACCTGCTCCTGCACCGGCTTGTACTCATCAACATGAAAACCCGCTTCCTTCATCGCGTTCTCAAGCCTCTGCGGCGGATGCGGCGCGTGCGTCTTCGTATCTACGCCGTTCCTGTGTATCACGTCTATTATCTGCTTCCGCTTGAGTTCCCTCACGCGCTCGCGGTGCTCCTGCGATACCTGGATTTCCCCTTTTTTGATGATCTGCCTTGCAACTTCTTCAACGTCAGACGTGCCGAATATCTGCTTCACTGCATTCTCTGAAGCCTCCAATCCTTTTTTCCCGTCAGAGAAAATCCTCGTGGCTGCAAGCACGTTCCTCATCTCAATGTCCCTGCCGCCTCTTAGGGCAATCGCATTGTCGCAGTCTACCAGAATCTCAAAATTCTGGCCGTGAGTCTTCAGCCTTGCAATGACAGCTTCATCAACATTAACCATGATCTAACCACCCATCATTTCTTTACCGGCTTGCTCTCTGCCTTTGTGTCGCCTGCGATCTTCTCAAGCTTGGGCTTCTGGAACTTCATGAACTTCTTCTTGGCAGAGTCTATATAGACTGCCTCTATCCTTTCCACGCTGAAATTCTGCCCAAGCACTTTTTTCAGCGCCTTGATCGCAAGCTTCAGGCCTTCTTCCATTGTCAATTTAGGATCATATTCCTTGTGCAGTATCTCTTCAACTTCAATTTCCCCTTCACCTATGGCAGTGGCCTTGTACTGGAAATAAACTCCGGTAGGGTCTGTCTCAAACAGCTTCGGGGCATTGTCGTCAATGCCGGCAACAAGCACGGAAACGCCAAACGGCCTAAGGCCCCCGCTTTGTGTGCATATCTGCATAAGGTCGCACATCTCCTTGACTATAGTCACGGTGTCGATATCCGAGTCATAAGTCACCCTGTGCTGCTGGGATCTCAGCTGGGCCCTGTCGATAAGGACGCGGGCATCACTCAAGATTCCAGAAGCGGCTGCGGCAATGTGGTCATCAACCTGCCATATCTTTTCAACGCTCTCAGCCACTATAAGGCTGTCAACTATCCTCTTGTCAGCAACAAGCAGCACTCCGTCAGAGCATATCATGCCTATTGTCGTGGAGCCCTGCCTCACTGTCTTCTTGGCGTATTCCACCTGAAGCAGTCTTCCGTCAGGGCTGAACATTGTTATGGCCCTGTCATAACCCATTAACTGATGCGGCATTGGTTGCATTTTTCATTACACCTCATTTATTTTCTTTATTCATAATATGACTTTGACTATTTATCTATTATTTTTTTAATGCGTCATCAAATATTTGTTTTCAGCTTTTCTCAGGATGCCTGAAAGCCCTACACTCCTTACGATGACTTCCTCGTTGTCAACCTTATCGACGAACATCAATGCAGTCCTGAGATTGTCGACATTCCTGTGGCTTACCCTTATCAATCCCCGGTTATTCTGCCATTTATCCTTGAGCACTATTATTCCGGCTTTTGCCACTCCCAATTGCCCAAGCACTTTCAGGGCTGTGCTGTAAATCGCCTTCTGCAGTGAGTCAAAATTTACCCTGTTTTTTGATATCACTTCAAATGCAAGGTACCTTTTCTTTTCCCTTAAGCTCGGCAAAATAGGCTTTATCTTTTGTTTAGCCATAATTGGTTTTTATACCTCTTATTTCTGAGAAGATAGCTCATATATCCTCGTTGTCTTCTCTCTCCAGCTTAAAAGTGTTGCAACATTGTATTTAAATGTTGCGGTTTGGAGAGATGAGTCACGAATTCATTAATACTACTAATTCTTTCCTTTTCTCTTCCATTAACTCTTTAGAATCAGCTTCCAGGTTCAGCCTCAGCAAAGGCTCCGTATTTGAAGGCCTTACATTGAACCACCAGCCATCAAATTCGATGGTGATGCCGTCCATTTTCGATATTTTTTTGGCATTTTTCCTGTATTTTGACTCAATTTCCTTCAATTTTTCATTCTTATCATCAACTTTATGTGCGGAGTGCTCGCCCGCGAAGATTGCTTTTGTATTCCGCATCGTGTCTTTTATGAAAGAATGGCCTACCCTTTCAATTATCGGGGTGCCGCCATATTTTCTTATGGTTTCAGGCACGATATGGGAGCATACAAGGTTGTAGATCACCTTTTCCTTCGGGCTTTTCAGGAGCATGTTTTTTGATATCATCGCGTTGATCACCGAGCTGTTGACAGTCTCTCCATTTTCATCAACAAAGAATATCCTGTCTGCGTCGCCGTCAAAAGCCATGCCGAAATCGCATTTTTTCCCCATCACTTTTTCCTGCAAATCAGCAAGATTTTCCGGTTTTGACGGGTCAGCAGGGTGGTTCGGGAAATTTCCATCCAATTCAAAATACAGCGGCACAATCTCAACAGGCAGCCCTTTGAAGACCATCGGAATTATCTTCCCTGCCATGCCGTTTCCGGCGTCAACGGCGATTTTCAACGGCTTTATTTTATTAATATTAATGAATTTTTTGACATGCCCGGCATAATCTTCCAGGATATTTTTTCTGTTTATTTGTCCACGTTTTTTTAATTGTATAAATTTGTTTTTTTCAATTGCGTTTCTTATTGATTTTAAACCCGTATTTTCATTTATTGGAATTGCGCTTTTCCTGGTAAATTTAATGCCGTTGTATTCCTTAGGATTATGCGAGGCTGTGAACATCACAGAGGGCTTGTTGAGGAATCCTGAGGCGAAATATACGGCGTCAGTGCACACCTGCCCTATGTCAATGACATCCGCTCCTGCCGAAGCCGCTCCTTTCATGAACGCCTTTGACAGCTTGGGTGAGGAGATGCGCATGTCATATCCGACAATAATCTCCCTGCATTTCAGGAAAGAAACGAACGCATTGCCTATCTTTTCAGCAATCTCCTCAGTTAACTCAGAACCATAGATTCCCCTTACATCATATGCCTTGAAGATTTTGTCCAGTTGCGGCTGCATTTGGAGATTTTGTTTTTGGAATTTTATAAAGATTGTGTTTTAATCCCCTAATCTGCGCCTTGCGACACGTAACACGCGCCGACCGACTTTGAGAAGGAGCTTTTTGGCAGCGCTATTCTCCCGTATCTTGACAGGGCAAGGCTTTTTGCCCTTTGCATCTCGAAATCCGAAAGTCCAAATTCTTTTATGAGCTTGCCCTTGATGAAGCAGCCCCTCAGTTTCCTGTACAATAATTCCTGGCTTATGCCTGCGTGCTCTGAAATGCACGTCACCCTTTCTTTCACAAGCTCCGGCTCCACCTTCAGCGCTTTTGGCATTACGTCGTGGTCAATGCCGTAAATCACTGTCCCATGCTGCAGGTAAATCCCGTGCTCCATGGCTTTTGCGGCATTTCCGGAAATCTTCCTGCCGTCCACGACTATGTTGTTCTTGTCTTTTATCATGGATTTTATGCCGATCTCATCCAGGGCACTTATTATCCATGAGCATATCTCCATGTATGCGCTGTCAATGCTGTAATTGAAGCTTCTTATCGGGGCTATCACGCTGTAAGTCCAGTCTCTTTTGTCATGGAAAACAGCCCTGCCGCCCGTCATCCTCCTGACGCATTGTATTCCGGAATCCCTGCAGGCTTCCAGGCCTATGTCATCGTGGCTCTGGTAAACGCCGATGGAAACAGAGCTTGGCAGCCATTTGTAGAACCTGATTGTGGGAAGCTGCCTTTCCATTGCCACAGACTCGTATATTGCCTGGTCAACTGCCATGTTCATGGCAGCATCATAAGCTTCCAACTCGATAAGGCGCCATTTCATATAAGATGACTTGATTTTAATTATTTAAAGATTTTTTGGATTTTTACGACTTTGCAACTTTCCAAAGCTGGTTGAAATAATTAATCATAGATAGAGCCATTTTCCTGGAGTCTATTAATAAAGAAACATGGTCGTTGTCGCTTGGCATCAGGATCCATATTTTATTATTGTATATCATCGTTGAAATGGGCGTATTATAATGATCCGGCAAAAATCTTGCTTTTGTAAATGGATATTTGAGTGCTTTGGAATTTCTCATCTGGGTTTTTGTCAATATCTTCCTCACAATTTTTTTATTAACCCGCTTTTTTTGCCAATGGGCAGTATAATATGGGATGATATCAAAAGATACACCCGAATAGCCTAAATAATGGATAATTTTTCTTGCACTTAACATGTCATTAAGCAATGTCTTCAGGCCCTCCCTGCCCCTGTAGATTTCTGCCTTTAATTCCTCTGTTTTTGGCCCTTTCAATTTAAATAAAGAGGGGATTAGTTTCTTTACTTGTTTTTCCTGTTCCCTTATTTTATCCTCTTTTTCCTTTAAATAATCGAACAATCTTTGTGGCTTGCTGGCAATGAAATGTTTCCTGTTAGCCTTGATTATGTATGACACAAGGCCTTTCTCTATCAACGACTCCAATAAGTCATAAACATTGGTCCTGAATATCCCGACTTTCTCTGCAACTTCCGAAGCCATTGCTGAATCTGTCTTTATTAGCTCCATGTATACCCTAATTTCGGCATCTGTAAGACCTATCTCCCGCAATAACTTGTAGTCCATAGTTATGCGCGATTAGCCCATCTTTATTAAATTTTCGTATAAAAAACATACAACAAAAGCTTATAAATAAAATTTGATTTGCGTCCGATACTTCAAATTTGAATTTTGCTGGAAATGTTCAAACAACTTTCATTAGAGGACAGGCTAGGCTACGCGCCTAAATACCAAAGCCCACTGGAAGAAAAAGCCAGTATATTTGGTAAAGCAACAAATTTCTTTAGAAAGGCTGCACACTATACATATTATACCGGAAAAGTCCTCCTATCATTGGGCGCAGTATATTATGCTGCAGGAGCGGTCACCTTGCAGAAAGCCTGCATTTTTTCATTCGGGAGTATGTTCGGCAGATACCTGAGCAATCTAAAAAAGAAAGCCAAGAGCAAATATTATGAAATAGCAAATGAAGGTGCTGTAGGGGCCATTGGAGGATCGTTCCTGCATGGGATTTTTACGGGAATTCATTATGCAGGTGATTGGGTATCTGCTGCTTACGGCGGCCTTGCCGGCATTGGCAACAAAAGCAGGCCTGGCAATTGCCCAGATTCCATTCTATATGGCCTTAATACATGAAAGGCTGAACAGGATGATGATTGAAGAACATGAAAAAGTTAATTGGCCGGAAATGAAGCATAGGACCAAAAAAGTTGTCAAATGGCTGGGAATCCCGATTGATACCAACCTTTTGTTTGTGCCTCCGCAGTATAACATACCGGTTGCCGCAGGCATTTCAGTTGCCTATAATTATATCAGGACCTCGCCAGCAAGAAAATAATTCGGCCATAATTAATGATCACATTTTTATAGGGAATACTATTATTGGATGCAATGTCCAAAATAAAATTAAAGAAAAGACACCTATTCATGCTGATTGCGATATCTCTTGTCATTGTTTTATGCACTTCCCTACTGGTTCATATAATTGTCAATAAATTCAGGAAACAGAATGATGCCATCAAGAGCATAAAGCTTCCAAGGAGATTCAACATCGGCATATTCGCATCCGGCCTGGGAGGAAGCATTTTTGCATATCCCGGTCCAAATCAAGGCCCCAGGTTCATGGAATTTTACAATGACGTGCTGTTTGTGAGCGTTCCTGGCTCCGGGAAAATATTTGCACTGCCGGACGGAAATAAAGACGGGGAAGCCGATGGAAAAATTGTCGTCATGGATAAATTAAACAACCCGCACGGCATTGCCTTTTACAATGACTGGATGTATGTTGCGAATGAGGACAGCATTATACGGGTAAAAATCGGCAGCGATATGAAGGCGGTGGAAAATACCAGTGAGCGTATTGCAGATTTGCCATCGGGCGGGCATTGGACAAGAACTATCAGAATAAATAATCAGGACATTTATGTAGCCATAGGCTCAAGCTGCAATTTGTGCGAGGAAAGCGATGAAAGAAGGGCGTCTATAATGAAATGCAGCCTTGACGGAAAATGCGGTATTTTTGCAAAAGGCATAAGGAATGCAGTCGGATTTGCCAAGGCAGATATTTGCAACGGAAAACTCAAGAGACAACTTGGGAAACGACCTGCCGCCTGACGAGATAAACATAATAAAAGAAGGAAGGCATTACGGATGGCCGTACTGCTACGGCAGGAATGTGCAGGATCCGGAGTTCAGCCAGGGCTGCAATGATAAAGAGCCTTCATTTATGGACCTGCAGGCACATTCTGCGCCGCTGGGGCTGGCTTTCAATTACGGCAAGGACTTCCATGTGAGCTATTACGGCGATTTGTTTGTTGCCTACCACGGCTCATGGAACAGGAAGGAAAAGACAGGATACAAGATTGTGAGGGTTAAATTGGGGGAGAACAAGGTCGAGGATTTCGCGACCGGATGGCTCAAGGACGGGAAAGTGCTGGGAAGGCCTGTCGACATCGTATTTGACAGGAACGGCATAATGTACGTAAGCGATGATTTTACCGGCATGATATACAGGATTTCTTTTGACAGGAAAGGCCTGATTTAAGCAATCAAGAAAGCCTTGCGCCGCATTTGTGGCAGTAATTTGCAAAGTAATAAGATGCAGTGCGGCAGGCTTGGCAGTATTTTACATTTGGACTTTTGCTGTGAGCTGCATGGACTGGCTGATTGTAGCTTCTCTGGCCCATATTTGCAGGCTTGCTGTGCCTTGATTTCTGCCCTTCCTCTGAAGATTTGCTTTTCGTGTAGATGAATTTGACTATTCCTACCAACAGGAAAATGAACCCCACATAGTAAAAGAAAAGGAGCCTTTCCTGATCGATTGCCCAGGAGCCGAGCACGAGAAAAAAGCCTATTATTATGTAAACAAGCCAGTGGATTTCAGCCATTCTGCCTCTTTTTACTTTTTCTTACTTTC
>JACOZO010000037.1 GCA_016181325.1 Candidatus Woesearchaeota archaeon
GCTTACACAGGAGGCAGGGCGCTGCCTTTGCTTGACAGCATGTATGACTCTGCAAGGATAAGGACTCATCAGGGCCCTCATGAGCAGGACATGGGGCATTCGGCGCAGGCTTATTTCAAGGTGACAAGAAAGCCAGGGGCTCTTATTGTAACATCAGGCCCTGGCGCCACAAATTTAGCTACCTCAATCAAGGATGCGGGGTCTGACGGGGATGGGCTGATTCTTATTGTAGGGCAGATTCCAAACAAAGCAATAGACATAGGAGAAGAGGCTTTCCAGGGGGCAAAAATTGTGGAGCCTTACAGCCATTGGGCCAAATGGACTTACAGGATAAGAAACGCAGGTGAAATCCAGAGTGTTGTCAAAACTGCCTATTTAATGGCTCAAAGCGGCAGGCCAGGCTCTGTTGTGATAGAATTTCCAAGCCCTGTACAGCTTCAGACAGATACTTTGAGGCATTTGGATGAGGTGCCTGTGTTTGAGAAAAACATCGAATTGCCTATTTTGTATGGGGATGAATTAAAAAAAGCAGGGCTTGATTATGCAGTTGAGCAGCTTGCCGGGGCAAAAAGGCCTGTAATCTATGCAGGAGGCGGCGTTTATAATGCAGGCGCAGTGCGGGAATTGCTCGAATTAGCTGAGAAAATAGATGCGCCTTTTGCCACGACTTTGATGCTGCTGGGGGCTTTGCCGAGCAGCCACAGGCTGAATCTCGGAATGCCGGGAATGCACGGCCATCCTGATGCCATACTTGCAATGCACAATGCCGACAAGCTGCTTGTTGTAGGCGCAAGGCTTGATGACAGGATTGTTGGAGATCCTGAGCTGTTCGCGCCTTATGCAGAAATCCTGTGGGTTGAGCCGAATTATCCGGGAATAAGCGAAGAGATTGCAGGAAGGGTAACTAAGATTGAAGCAGATGCCAGGCATGCATTGCAGCATTTAAGCTCAAATGTTCCGGGAGCAGAACATGGCCAGTGGCTAAGTCAGATTTATGACTGGAGGGAAGAATATCCTATGCCGACACGTGCTCCAAGGCAGGTAATTGAGCATTTAAACAGGGCGGTTCGGAAATATGAAGATAGAGAGCCGTATGTCACAACCGGTGTCGGAGGCCATCAGATGTTTCTGGCAGAATTCTGGGATTTTGATCCTGAAATCGGAAAAAGAATGCTTCTTACATCCGGCGGACTGGGAACAATGGGCACCGGAACTCCTTTTGGCATAGGGGCATTGATTGCTGATCCCGACAGGCCAGTCTATGTGTTTAACGGCGACGGCAGCTTCATCATGGACCAGAGGAGCCTCTTGACTGCTTACCAGATGAAACAAGATGGATTAATAGGTGAGGATAATGGCCTGAAGGAGATTGTGTTCAGGGACAATTCCTTAGGAATGGTTGGATTCTGGCAGAACAGGTTTTATAGAGAAAGAAAGGCTTATTCAGAATTAAGGATGCCTCAAGAGTATTTTAAGCACATAGCATTGGCCAATGAGTTTGCTTACTTCACTGCAAATTTTATTGATGGAAATCCGGAGCAAAATGCCCAAATATTGGATAGTTTCGCTGCATATAGGGGAAACGCACTGCTGGAAGTAAGGCTGCTGCCCACGGAAGTGCTGCCCATGGTGCCTTCCGGTAAAAGTGCTAAAGACATAATATTGCCATACGGCATGAATCTTGATGAGAATGACCTGCTTGTCGGGAAAAGCCTGTGAAAATGTACCCCACAATAGACTATGTTGTAAATCAAACTGCATATTTCCCGCAGAGGGCATACAGCAAGCAGCAGTATGATCAAGTTAATGCGCCTCCATTGATTAAAAACAATAATAATCCCAGTTTATATTTTTCTGCCGCAAAAAAAGATACTTACCGGGGTAATTCCTATCATGATGACGCTGGCAGCGATTATTTCACCCAACCTTTCACTCCATCAATTTTTCTTGCGCCCGGCTTCAAGGAAGTGATCCCAAAAAACCATGAGCAAGCCATAGAATTTGCGCGAGAAACATTCAAGCTGATGACCGGGAAAGAATTGCCTGAAAATGTGCTGATTGAGATTCACCCAAGGGCAGAATTCAGGCTTATCCATTCAAGATTCGGCAGATGGGACGAGGGAATACGGGGATTTTCTATAAATGGGCATGAGAGGAAACTGATTTTCATAAGGGAAACTGACTTGTGCTCAATGCTGATAACAATAGGGCATGAGATAGGGCATGTAAATAGTGACACATTGCCGAATGCCCATGACGAGGAGGCAAAGGCTTTTGCTTTCACGATTGAGTGGGCCAATATACTGAAGAAATCCGACATTGGAGGGGTTGGAAGCAGCATAAAGGACGAATTCACGTTCAATCCTGCGAAAAACGGGCTGCATGACATTGCTTTTGCATTTGTTGATTTTATGGCGAAGAATGGAAGGAAATCACTTGAGCTGCATGATGATCTGGTCAAGAAGTATGTTTCAATATTTAATCCGATGTACAATAAGTAAAAATAAAATTAGAAAAAATATATATCATCCCAGATAACTCAGCTTCTTCTTCTCGCTAAGATCCTGTGTTTCCTGTGTCTTCTGGATAATTGTCTTGAGCTTCTCCTCGAACTTCTTTGCCTGCTCAAGAAGCGGCTTGTAGTCCACATTAAGGTCAAGGTACTTATCAAGCACCTCTATGACCTTGGCAGCGGCCTTGCTGTCAGGCAGCTTGCTGTGGGTCTCCGCGAAAACGCATGACATAGGGATGTTTTCAACGCGGAGCATGACGGCACCTGTAACCCCGATTATTATGCCTTCTGACAATGGTTCTATGCCTATCTTTGAGAACCTCTCCTTGCTCTTGGGATTGTTGGTGTAGAAGAAAATCCGTTCGCTGACTTCCTCCTTCCCGTCCCCGCTGCCGACCCCCTCCATTGAGATTATCTCGCTGGCTTTCAGCATCTTTGCCAGCCTGCTTATGGTGTCAGCCACATTCCACTCAAATCCTGTGGAAGGCGTGACAGCATGCAGAAGCACTATATTGTACTCCTTGTTGTAGAATATTCCCAATGGCTCGACAACCTTGCTGTCATGGATTGCGACCATGGCAGGCATTTCGTTGAAGATTATCTTGCCTATCATCTCAGTCTTAAGGTGGTCTATAAGAAACTCGGACGCTATTGTTCCGACAAGGCCGAAGCCCGGGAATCCTTCGATTATGATGGGGCTTTTAGGCTTTTTGTACAGCTTTATCTCCATTTTACACCTCTTTTTGCTATATCAGGGGTTTCATTAACTGATTGATATATAAAAATTTCTTTTTTGGAGGATATAAATACTATTAAGATAGACTGTTATGCTACATATAGTCCTTATGCAATAGGTTTATCTTTTCCATATTGTAAATAAGCACTGGACACTGGCCAAACACCTATGCAGCCTATTTAAACACCTAACCGGCTTCATCCAAAAATTCGCTTCGCTCAGGTTAGCAGCTTCGAGCCCAGTACTGTTTACAGCAACATATCGGTCAAGCCCCGTAGGGGGCAACCCCCTGTCTTTTTATGTGTCAGGTAAATGTGCTCGACCTCAAGGCTGCTAACCCATTTTTTGGATGAAGCCCACCTAACCAATAATCATATAAACTTTGACAATTAATTAGCCCTAAAGGGGTGCAATATGTGAGAATTTTACTAAAACTCAAATCCCTGAAAAACTGCGCTTACGACATTAAATACTACAATAAAGTACGCGGATTCTTATACGAACTGCAGAAACACTCAAAATACTTCAACAAGCATGACAACACAGGATATAAGCTCTATTCATTCTCCAATATATTGCCCCCTAAGGATATCATTGATGGAGATGTAAGAACATTAATCATTTCATCGCCGGATACTGATTTCACTTATTTTTTATATGGTAAATTATCGGCTATGATGCACAGCCCAAATCCAGTAAATATTGGCGAGATGCAGTTTGAAATTGAAAATGTGAGTTTTCTAAAAACATTCATCAGGGACAATTCAGCATTGATAACAGGAACTCCCATAGTGATGAGAATACCAAAGGAAATGTATGAAAAATGGAGTATAGTAAGCCAGAGACCATATGAATACTGGCGCCCTGAGCATGACTTTAATGCTTTTGTGAAGCAGCTTTCCGACAATCTCGTCAAGAAGTATAATCAGTACTACAATAAGAAGATTCAGGAGCAAAACCTGTTTGAGATGTTTAAGTTCAAGAAGCCTGTCTGCGTGCACAGAATTGAGAATGGCATTGAAATCAAGACAATAGGCTCATTATGGGAATTTAAATTTAATCATATCAATCCTGAGCAAAGAATGATACTTCAGCTGGGCCTTGAATCCGGCTTTGGAGAGCTTAACAGCTCAGGATTCGGGTTTATGAATGTGGTGAAATAAAGAAGGAGAGAGTGGACGCCTTAGCAAGCCAAGTTCCGGGTTTTGACAACACTCAGCAGAGGCTCAACCGAATCCAGGCACGTTTCTCAGAATCGGGATTGGTCTATGTTGGCTATAAAAACCAAATCCTCGCCGCCACGCTGCCCAGCAACCGCCCTCCAGAAGCCATCTTCTCTGGCCATCTC
>JACOZO010000093.1 GCA_016181325.1 Candidatus Woesearchaeota archaeon
GCATGCTATATCTAATTTTCTTGCTTTTCTCATGAATGTTCACCTCTGCAAATTCAGAGATGAACTAGATTATAAAGTTTACTAATTTAGGTCAGTTCGGGCAAGATACCAGTCAACAAGGATAATGAAACGGTTTACGCAGGGAACTAGAGAACCGCTGACAAGACAGGCATATTCAACAGCAGGCAGGCCTGTAAATGGATATTCTGATCCAATAGTTGATGATCCGGATATTGAGGTGTATAGGAGAGGAAGCACACCCTATACGGTATTTGTAGTAAGAGAGGCAAAGAGGAGATATGGGGATCATGGAGATGGTTATTCCAGCCTGTTCGAGGAGCTGGTATTAGGAAAAATTCCTCAATTGCATGGGAACCGGAGATGCATGATCCATTAATGGATGTGGTATATTATTTATCCAAGGTGCATGTGACTGACAGAATTCTGATGAGAAGATTGCTGATTGAGGTAAGCGACCATATAATGTCAAGAGGAATGGATGCTCTTAGGGTGATTGAGGTAAGCGACCATATAATGTCAAGAGGAATGGATGCTCTTAGGGCGCATGATTCTGAGGGGCTGGAAGCAAGCCTGCGAAGAGCTTTTCCCCAGATGGTGTGAAAAGTCCAGTCACACAGGTTAGCGCAACTAGTGTAATAAACTTTAAATACCACACATCAAATCATACCATAAAATGGCTGGCAAAAGCTTGTTTTCAGTATTGAACTTGAGTTTGTCAGCTCTAGGTCTAATAATTCTGCTGAGTTAGACCCCGGCCGGAATATTCCAAAAGGGGTTGTGCATTGATTTATTCATGCTTTTAGAATATTCTGGAAAAAATTTAAAATTTATGGTGATAAGACAAAAATGCTTACAGATGTTTTATTGGAGGAAAGCGAACCTTTGTTTATGGAAGCCATTAGAAGGCAAACTGGCATTGATTTTTTTATGCCAGGAACTCCAGGTGATAGACTACTCCAAGGATATAGAATTGCTGCTTTTCAGGTAATGAATGCTGACCAGCGTGGCCTAGATGAAATGCTAGCCGATCCAGACACATCGAAGTTATTGTTTAGACTTGCAAAAGAAAGTTCATGGGATCCGCTAGATGATTACACTCTTAGTCTAGATAATCCGACTGGAGATGGAATAACACATCTTGACAGGATACCAGATTCTAGGAGTGTTGATCCGGTAGAGGAGTTTGAGTTCTTTAGGGAAAGGGTCCAAGAGAATGAACATTTGGGGCCTTTAGGGTTAAGATTAAAATATGAAACTCTAAGAGGCACTGAATTAACATCCCTTGAGCGGCAAGTGGCAACTGTAATCGGGCTTGACAGGATAAGTGCAACACTGGGTGCAGTCAGCATTGCTGAAGCAGTTGAAATTTTAAAATCTCGGATTGGAACTACAATTCACTTATTAGGGTCCAGTTATAGAAATAGTTCAAATATAGTAAATGTAGGTTACTCGATAAACATCAGAAAAATTTATGATGGGATTTTAAGTGGTGATTTAAGTTGGAAACGTATGGTTAGAGGAAGAACAGGCTTTTTTGAATGGGATGTAAACGCCAGAGAAATCCTAAGATATTCAATTGAGACTAGGATTTTACCATACTATGGTTGTGCCGTGGAAAATCTTCCAATACAGGATAGGATTCCGGAAGCTTTGCAGCATTTCAAAATTCCATATGATGAATTAAGGAAAAAATACGGGTACATGAGGGACGTATTTCTACTAGCATTTCCTGAAATGAGAAACAGCTCCCATTGGCATAAAGCCAGATGGCCTGATAATGCTGGAGTTTTATCATCTGAAGAGAGATATAGGTATTCTAAATTGCAGAGAGATTATCTGTTTAGATTCAGGCTCGGTTGCAGAACAAAGGATGATGTTATTGCTGCTTTTGATGATTTAGACAAATTAAAGGAATTGATGGTTGAAGAGAGGATTTCATTGCAAGATTGGTTTTCACATAGGGCTAAATGGAAAATTGTGGAGGATTTGGATGATAGGATGTATGACATAGGTCCGTGGGAATTAAGCGCCAAAATGCCAGATGATATATTCAGAAATCCGGATGGGTCGCTAAATGAAGAGAATATAGGTAGATACGTCAAATGGGTGGCGCGAAAATTTGGCTTACCGAAAGATATGTCTCATCCCGAGAAACATATCCCTCATTTTTACAGATTAATGAAATTAGGATTGCCTGCATCAAAGATTAGGATCTTTGCCAATTTAGAGGAACCAAGCAGCAGTTATAGTAATGTCAATAATCCAAATAGGCCATCATGGACAAATCAAGCAAAGCCTGAATATGAATTATATCCATGGGAAAGACATGAAAACGCAACCAAATATGACTTTGTCACAGGAAATGGAAAAATTAAGTTTGACGCTGTGGTAAGTTATTTATCTTCCTTAAGTTTGGGTAATCCTGGTGGAGCAACTCACACAGAATATTCCCAAATACCTTCCTTTGAATTAATGAGGTTAACAACAGGGCTTAGCATGGACGAAATCAGGGATTTAGCGGTAAATGGGCTTGAAAGTGAAGTAATCACAAACAGGAAAAAATATGAAGAAGAACCATGGCTTGGTAGCGGATATATCAGAAGAGGAACTTGGCTAGATGAGCAGGGCAAAGTCAGGGAAGACATGGTAAGAAAATTCTTAGCTTCTATTTATCAGCGTAATCCAAATTTGAGATATACCGCCGAATTTGACCAATTTAAAGGATTTGCAAACATGAGAATGAGAACCAGGCTTCCAATGAGCAGTATCAGGGAAATGTATCACGAAGCTGACAGGAAAGCTGCTTAAATATTTTACTTCTTAAACTTTCAACAAACTTTTTAAATAAACCCGTTCTTGTCCTGTTCCCATGAAAGCAGAGGAGCTCAGGAAGAAATATTTTGAATTCTTCAAGAAAAAGAACCATGAGCTAATTAGGTCTGCCTCTTTGGTCCCTGAGCACGACCCTACTGTCTTGTTCACGACAGCGGGCATGCACCCCCTCGTGCCGTACATAATGGGAGAGCCCCACCCATCGGGAAAAAGATTAGTTGATGTCCAGAAATGCATAAGGACTGGAGACATAGACGAGGTGGGCGATTCCTCGCACCTGACATTCTTTGAGATGCTTGGGAACTGGTCGCTGGGGGACTATTTCAAGGAAGAGGCCATCAGGATGAGCTTTGAGTTCCTGACCAAAGTGCTGGGATTTGGCATATCCAAGATTCATGTCACCTGCTTCAAGGGCGACAATGACGCTCCGAAAGACGCCGAATCGGCCAGAATCTGGACAGGTCTAGGAATCCCGAAGGAGCATATTTATTTTCTCCCGAAAAAAGACAACTGGTGGGGTCCTGCAGGCTCAACAGGTCCGTGCGGCCCGGACACCGAGATGTTCATAGACACGGGAAAGGAAAAATGCGGCAAAAACTGCATGCCAGGCTGCTCCTGCGGGAAATATTTTGAGGTCTGGAACGACGTGTTTATCCAGTACAGCAAGACAAAGGAAGGAAAATACATCCCGCTGAAGCAGAAAACCGTCGACACAGGAATGGGCGTTGAAAGGACGGCAGCCATGCTGCAGGGGAAGGGAAGCGTTTACGAAATCGAAGTTTTCACCCCAATAATGGCCAGGATAAGAAAAGAAGCAAAAAATGAGAATGCCAGGTCAATGAGGATAATCGCCGACCACCTGAAAGCGTCCACGTTCATCCTCGCGGAAAAGATATCCCCAAGCAATCTGGACCAGGGCTACGTCCTGAGAAGGCTGATCAGGAAATCCATAAGGCACTCCAGGCTTCTGGGGATAGAAAAGGAAAACTTTGCATCAGAAATAGCCGAAGTTGTCATAGAGATTTACAGTGGCCAATATCCGGAATTGGACGAGAACAGAGGCTTCATCCTTGAAGAGCTTAAAAAGGAGGAAAAGAAGTTCGGGAAGACGCTGGAAACAGGCCTGAGGGAATTCGAAAAGATTGCGGAGCTGGCGGATGAAAAAGGCATAGAAGTGGACGTGAAAGGATTTGACGAGGAGTTCAAAAAACACCAGCAGCTCTCAAGAAAAGGGGCGGAAAGAAGATTCAGGGGAGGGCTTGCCGACAGCTCCGAGGAGACAAAAAGGCTCCACACGGCGACTCACCTGCTGAATGAGGCCTTGAGGATTATACTCAAAGACAGGGGCATAATACAGAAAGGATCAAACATAACCCCGGAGAGACTAAGATTTGACTTCAATTTCGAAAGAAAGCTGACTGAGGAGGAAATTAAAAAAATAGAAGACCTTGTCAATAAGAAAATAAAAGACGCCCTGCCGGTCATAAAAGAGGAAATGGCCGTGGACGATGCCAGGAAAAGGAAAGCGCAGGGGGTGTTCGGGCACAAGTACGCCGACAGGGTCTCTGTCTATTCCGTGGGGGACTTTTCAACCGAAATCTGCGGCGGCCCTCACGTTAAAAACACCGGGGAGCTGGGGCATTTCAGGATTACAAAAGAAGAAAGCTCCGCGGCTGGCATCAGGAGGATAAAGGCTGTTTTGACTCAGAAAAAATCATCATAAAAAATATTTTTGAAAAAATTCTGATAACATATTTGATTTTTCGCAAAAAATAAAGAAAGTTTAAATATATGTTCTTTTAATATCCAGATTGTTTCTGCGTGAATCAAAAAAAAGAGATTTAAAATGGAAAATAAATGCGAGCATAACAATAATCTGAGGAACAAGGAAGAATTTGGCGATGGTTTCTCCGACAATCTTGTTCCGCTGACTCCTCTTGACCTGTCCGAGTGCAATGACTTTGATGAGCTTCTCAGGGCTATGTCATTCACAGCCTTCGACGGAAGAAGGCTGGGCGAGGCTGCCGATGTCCTCTACCGGATGTCGACAGACAAGGACTGCTTTGTTGTCCTGACATTGTCAGGGGCAATGACGATGGCAAAGATGGGCATGATAGTATGCGACCTGATCGAAAGGAACATGGTGCATGCCGTGATAAGCACGGGGGCCCTGATGGCGCACGGGTTTGTCGAAGGCACGAAAAGGCTGCATTTCAAGCATGACTCAAAATTCAACGACAGCGAGCTGCACAAGAAGGGTTACAACAGGGTCTATGACACCATAGAGCTTGAAAAAAATCTGGATGATGTGGAACTCATCATGAAGCTCGTGCTGAGCCACCATGATCCAAATGAGACATTATGCAGCTACAAGACAAACAACATACTTGGAAAGTACCTCCATAACAGCGTCAAGGGAAGGGCAATCCTGAAGTCCGCTTATGAAAAGAAGATACCTGTCTATGTGCCGGCATTCACTGATTCTGAGCTCGGCCTGAATTTCGGGCTTGACAGGAGAAGAAGGATTGCCGCCGGCAAGCCGATATTGAAATTTGACCCGTTCCTGGATCTGGAGCATTACACGGGCTTGATGCAGAAGCAGAAGAAGGTTGCAATCTTCACGATAGGCGGGGGCGTCCCGCGAAATTGGGCGCAGCAGGTTGGCCCGTACCTGGAGCTCCTGAAAAGGAGGGAAAACGGGAAAAAATATTTGGATGAAGAGCCGCGCCCGTGCAGGTTCAGCTACGGCGTGAGGCTCTGCCCTGAGCCCGTCCATTTCGGCGGGCTGTCAGGATGTACATACTCCGAGGGCGTTTCGTGGGGGAAATTCCTTGACACGGCAGAAGGCGGCAGGTATGCTGAAGTGATGACCGATGCGACCTTGGCGCTGCCTGTGCTTGTGAAGGCCGTTATTCAGAGGCTAGACAAGAATAACGTCAGGATAGAGAAGGCATTGGAATGCTTTAGCTGAAACTTGCAGGGAAAAAATCCAGCTTCATCTCGCATGAGATTATGACGGATTCTGTTTTCTTTATTATGTCGGAAAAGTCATTTCTTATTTTATGCGTGAGATTGTAAAAATCCTCCAGTGTTTCTGTCTCAATTTCCAGTTCTATCTCCCATGGGCCCAATGACTCAATGACGTGCACAACATTCGGCAGTTCCATGCAGTATCTCAGGAAAGAATTGAATTTGGTTTGATGATTTTGAAGATAAATGCACAATTTAAAAAAATTATAGCCGATTTTTTGGGTGTCTAAAAATGTGACGTATCCCTGTATAACCCCCTTATTTTCAAGCTCTTTGATTCTTTTTTGCGCTGTTTTGATGTTAATGTTGAGGTTTTTTGCTATATCCAGGTAATTGAATCTAGCATTATTGGCTATTAAATGTAGTATTTTTTTATCTTTGCTGTCTAAGTCGACCTTTTTTGTCCCTATGAACCCTTCGATTTTTTGGGGTATTGTTTTTTTGTTTAATAAGTAAGTCCTTTGGGAAGTATAGGCTTCCACTACAAAGACGGCATCATAAGAAGTAATGTATTTTTCATATTTTTGGAAGAAGTCTTTTTTTATGTTATCCAGCTGCATAATGTTTTCAACATAGGTTCCAATCATCAGGTCCCATCTCCCTTCGCATTTTGCAATCCAGCTTACCCTCTTGTCATTTATAAGGTAATCATAAATCTCTCTTTCAGTTTCTTTGGAAAAGCCGGAAAGCTGGAGAAATATCTTGCCGAGGAATAATCCCAAAGTGCCGAGCGAGAACTGCGTTACAAATTTTTTGATTGCCCCGTCTTCCAAAAGCCTTTTTACCCTGTACTGGACATTGTTCTTTCCTATTCTCAGCTTTTTCCCGATTTGCGAAAAAGAAACTCTTGCATTTGTATCCAATTCCAGCAGTATTTTCCTGTCAGTAATGTCCAGTTTTCTCATTTTTTAGTTATTTTACCTTTTTATTTATAAATTTTACTTATTTGACTGAAATATTTGTTGATAGTTTTATCACTTTATTAAATTACTACCTTCCAATGACAGATAAAAGGCTTTTATT
>JACOZO010000094.1 GCA_016181325.1 Candidatus Woesearchaeota archaeon
AAAACCGAAAAGTATAAATATATATTAATATATATTTCGTTTTATGGTGAGAAAAATCATGGTGCACAAAAACAAAGTCTCTTTTGAAGAAGAATTTGAGGGAATGTTTGAGAAGAAGATAACCAAGTTTGGAACTGGTGCAAAGATTGATGCACCGAAAGAACACATTGGAAGAAATGTGCTAGTTTTTATTAAGAAGAAGGATTAATTGTGCAACAGAACATTAAAATGCAAATATAAATGCGGCGACAGGGCTTACTTTGTAAATCTCAACAAGATAAAAGATGACCAAAATGCGTACAAAGCCCTTGACGAAGAGCCTTTAATCAAGAATGAAGTTGACTCCAGCACAGGCAACAACTTCTTCATAATGAACGGCCAGAAGATGGTATCAGCCGCAAAGCTGGACGGATTGAGCCTGGATTATCCAGAAATACTCTACCTTGACTTAAAGACAATATATCTTTACAAGATTTTTTTAGCAAACATCTTATCAATTTCCTCAAACCCTTTTTTCTTCCAAAAATTGATTTGGGCTTTATCCAGATGAAATATTGAGAGGGTCATCCATTTAGCGCCTTTCGCCTTAACCCATTCCAATGAATTCTCAAATAAATTAATGCCAAATTCCACTTTCCTGTATTCAGGCTCTACATATAGTTCTGAAATCTCAGCAACCCTCTCCATAAAAGGCTGTCTTTGCTTTATTTGGACTGCGATATAACCAACAATCTTTTTATCATCAACTGCTATAAAAATACAATTATTTGGATTCTCAGTAAGATAAATTAAATGTGATTTATGATCAACTGTAAAAAACCAGAATTCATTTACAGAATAAAATTTGTCTTTTTCCTGTTCTTTCTTGAATAGCCCATACTGAAGAGGCATGAGCTGCTTGATGCCCTGCGAGTCTGCTATTCTGATTTCTGCCATTTTCAAAACTAAAAGGGGCATTTATAAAAAACATTCAAAAATATAGAATTATAGGAATGTGGGTTGATTAAGCCTATTAATTTGTAAGATTTGCCGCTCAAGCTGTCTTTAGTATCAGGCCCTCAAGGCTATAACTCAAGAGAGTCTTTGTGTCAGAATGAAAAGGTCTAATCCTCCTCAACCATCTGTATTCCCTGCCATTTCTTCTTCGCGATCTCCCACCTTTCAACGCTGCCGATGTCAAACCACTGCCCGGAAAAAGGGAATCCCCTCAGCCTTCCCATCTGCGCCAGTTTGGGAAATACGTCCTTTTCCAGCATTGAGAAGCCCGGCTTTATCATGTCAATGACCTCGGGCTCAAGTATGTAAAAGCCCGCGTTGATGAGGTTGGAAGGCGCTTCCTCCCTTTTCGGCTTCTCCACAAACTCAACTATCCTGCTTCCCTCAAGCTTTGCAACGCCGTAATGCGAAGGGTCTTCGACAGTCGTAAGCGCGATTGTGGCAAGCGCCCCTTTTCTTTTGTGCAGCCTGAACATCCTGGGTATGTTGATGTCCTTGAGCTCGTCCCCGTTTGAGCAGATGAAACTCTCAGTCAGGTGTTTCCTGGCAAGCAGCAAAGGCCCGGCAGTGCCCAGGGCATCCTCCTCTTCAACATAGGTTATGCTCAGCCCAAATTTGCTTCCGTCTCCAAAATAGTCCTTTATCTTTTCCTTCAGGTAGCCGACGGAAAGAATGATGTCCCTGATGCTGTATTTCCTCAGCAGGTCAAGAAGATGCTCCGTGACAGTTTTTCCGTTGACATCAAGAAGGGCTTTCGGCGTAGTATTCGTGTAAGGCCTCAGTCTTGTCCCCTTTCCACCGACTAGGAGGATAGCCTTGCCGGGGATATTTGACCCCAATGACTCCGCCAGCAGCAGCTCTATTTCCTGCGACCTGTTCTTTATGCCGGTACCGTCTATTCTCTTGTCTATCTGCTCAAGCAGCTTGCCGTCGAGCGTTATTGTTATCCTTTCTTTCATTCTGCCCCCTATCATGCATTCTAAATCCCTTGTTTAAAAACCTTTTGATTTTAGTATGATAAGGTATGATAATCAAAAAGTTTATATAGAAGCCCTGAATCAAGTTGCGCAGGGGTGCAGTTTTTTGGACAGGAATCTCGCTATGGAGTTTGTAAGGGCTACTGAAGCTGCAGCCCTGAGCAGCGCGAGATGGGTCGGAAAAGGCGACAATAAAGCGGCGGACCATGCCGCAGTTGAAGCCATGAGGCATTTCTTCAACAATGTGGACATACAGGGCACAGTAGTCATAGGCGAAGGGGAAAGGGACGAGGCCCCGATGCTCTATATCGGCGAAAAACTGGGCACCGGCAAGGGCATAAAAATTGACATCGCGGTCGATCCCCTTGAAGGCACCACAATCACGGCAAAAGGAGGCCCTAATGCCTTAAGCGTGCTTGCTGCAGGCCCGTCCGGCAGCATGCTCCATGCGCCTGACACCTACATGGACAAGATAGCGGTGGGCCCAAAGGCCATGGGCGCAATTGACCTTGACGCATCCGTCAGGGAAAATGTCGAGGCTGTCGCAGGAAAGCTGAAGAAGGAAATTGAGGAGCTCACAGTAATAATTCTTGAGAGGGATAGGCACCAAAAGCTCATAGAAGAAGTGAGGAAATGCGGCTGCAGGATTGTGCTGATTCCGGATGGAGATATTGCCGGGGCGCTGGCTCCTGCCATGCCTGACAGCGGCATAGATTTGCTTCTTGGCATCGGAGCTGCCCCAGAAGGCGTTATCGGGGCCACAGGGCTGAAATGCCTTGGCGGCGAGATACAGGGAAGATTAAAGTTCAGGAACGAGGAAGAGAAGTCAAGGGCAAGGAAGATGGGAATAAAAGACCTTGACATGAAATTCAGCACAGACGACCTTTCAAGGGGAAATGAGACCATGTTCGCTGCAACGGGAGTCACAGACGGCACTATACTCAGAGGCGTGAATTTCACAGGCGACGGCGCAGTGACGCACTCCATAGTGATGCGCTCAAAGACAAAGACCGTAAGGTTCATAGAAGGCCATCACAAGTTCGAGCATTTTCCGGAGTTTTGATTTGATATTAGTATAAAAAAACATTAAATATCCATTTCAAACATTAAAAAAATTAATTCGGGGGGACAATAACCATCGCACTTTACGTACCTGCGATAGTCCCTCACACGCCCCTGTAATTAAGGATTAAAAGGTGCGGCTGTCGTTTTGCAATGACATGATGGATAAGGCAAAACGACGGAAGGAAGAGTAAAGTTTTTCATTGCAATTAAGGTAAAACGATAAAATAAAACTCGCAAATGCGCAAATGATTGTGAAGCGTGATAAAAGATTCATTTCACATTAAAATACAAAATAAAAAAATCAATTATCAAAAACAAAAAGGTGATTAAAAAATGAGCCACCATACGCATATGACAGCAAAAGAAGTTAATGTTCCTTGCGATGTCCCGAAGGGCATGGCGGATGAATATTCAAAGAACTATGCCGCTGCGACGCACAATACAGGAAGGCTGATGCTTTTTGCAGGAGACCAGATCGAGCATCTTAATGATGATTTCCACGGCAGGATCAAGGTTGACGGGAAGGAAGTCAGTATCCCATTGGATGACGCTGACCCCGAGCATCTATTCAGGATAGCAGGCAAGGCAAGGATAGGGGTATTTGCGACTCAGCTCGGGCTGATTGCAAAATACGGAAGCTCTTACGGCAAAGTCCCTTATCTGGTAAAGCTCAACTCAAAATCCCATCTTGTGAAGACTGCTCAGAAGGACCCGAACAGCCTGGCTGCATGGTCTGTCGAGGATGTCGCCAGGTTCAGGAAGGATTCCGGGCTTAATATCCTGGGTGTCGGCTACACGGTTTATGCCGGCAGCGAGTTTGAAAGCGACATGCTCAGGGAGGCTGCGCAGGCTGCATTGAAGGCGCACCAGCACGGCCTGATTGCAGTGTTCTGGATGTACCCAAGAGGCAAGGCAGTGACTGATGAGAAAGACCCGCACATTGTTGCAGGAGCCGCAGGAGTCGGCGCCTGCCTTGGGGCTGATTTTGTAAAGGTGAATTACCCGAAGCCAAAGGAAGGCAAATCAGCAGAAGCTTTCAAGGAGGCTGTTTTGGCTGCAGGCAAAAGGACAAAGGTCATCACAGCAGGCGGGAGCTCCAAAGGCGTCCGTGACTTTCTGCAGGAGACCTGGGACCAGATCAACATAAGCGGCTGCTGCGGGAACGCGACAGGAAGGAATATCCACCAGAAGCCCCTGGACGAGGCTGTAAGGCTTGCAAACGCAATTTCCGCAATTACACTGGACGGCAAAAGCGTCGATGATGCGATGAAGGTTTATGGAGGCTGACTGGATAATCCAGCAGGTGGAACCATGGCAATAAAAGTCGGCTTGGTCGGATACGGCACTATCGGAAAGAGGGTGGCTGATGCAGTGAGGCTGCAGAAGGACATGAAGCTAGTCGGAATTACAGCCCACTCATTCAATTACAGGATGCACTCCGCCAATGTGCTCGGCATTCCTATCTACACCATGGAGAACGTGAATGACTTCAAAGCCAATGGCATAAAGCCAGCAGGCACTTTCAAGGACTTGCTGAATGAGGCTGATGTCATTGTCGATGCAACCCCATCAAAAATCGGAAAGGAGAACAAGGACAGGTATTATGCGCCAAAGAAGCTCAAGGCGGTATTCCAGGGCGGGGAAAAGCCGGAAACAGCTGACTGCAGCTTTGTGGCGCAGTGCAATTATGACGAGGCAGTAAATAAAAACTTTGTAAGGGTCGTAAGCTGCAATACAACCGGATTGTGCAGGACGCTGCACGCTGTCGATAAGAGATACGGCATCACAAGCGTGCATGCGACAATGGTAAGAAGGGCGGCAGACCCGTGGGACATCTACCATGGCCCTATCAACGCGATTGTTCCGGTGCTCGAGCTTCCAAGCCACCACGGCCCTGACGCAAGAACAGTGCTTCATAACATGGAAATATTCACTACAGCAATGTCAGTTCCGACGACACTGATGCACATGCACAGCATAACCGCCGACCTGAAGAAAGAGGCTGAGGTGAAAGATGTCATAGGAATGTTCAGGAAAACGACAAGGGTCAAGGTCGTGAAAAACGCTGAAAAGATAAGGTCAACTGCGGAGATAATGGAATTCGCAAAGGACATCGGCAGATTAAGGGGCGACATGCCTGAAATCTGCATCTGGGAGGAAGCAGTCGGCGTCTACAGGAAGAAATTATTTTATCTGCAGGCAGTGCACCAGGAATCGGATGTCGTCCCGGAGAATATTGACGCAATACGGGCTGCCACAGGATTCAGGGACGGCGCGAAGTCGATAAAGATGACCAATGAGTCGATGAATATCGACGGGGT
>JACOZO010000095.1 GCA_016181325.1 Candidatus Woesearchaeota archaeon
AATGAGCGCTTCAAACAAAAACCGCCTTATAATGTTCACAGGCACTGAGTGCGACCACTGCCATGCCAATGAGCCGGTAGTCCAGCAGGTTGAGAAGGAATTGGGAATAAAAATAGAAAGGCTTGAGGTGTGGCATGATGCAATTAACGCTGCTTTTCTGGAGAGCATAGACAAGAATCCTGACGGCTCTGCTTTCTGCGGCGGAATCCCGTTTTTCTACAGCGAGAAAACTGGAAAAAAGCTCTGCGGCCCGCAGAAATACGAGAAGCTGAAGGCATGGGCCCACGGGGAGCTCAAATAGGATGGAGCAAATCCTTGCAAAGCCTGAATGGCTCAAAATCAGGATAAACGCCAATGATAATTTCTCCGGGATAAAGCAGGCACTGCAGGAGCATAAGCTGCATACTGTATGCGAATCTGCGCACTGCCCGAACATATCGGAATGCTGGAACTCAGGAACAGCCACTTTCATGCTTATGGGGGATGTCTGCACAAGAGGGTGCAGGTTCTGCGCAGTCAAGACCGGGAATCCCATGAAGCAGCTTGACAGGGATGAGCCTAGAAAGCTTGCTGCTGCCTTAAAGGAAATAAAGTTATTTGACTATGTTGTATTGACTTCAGTGAACAGAGATGATTTGAAAGACGGCGGGGCCGGGCATTTTGCCGAATGCATCAGGGAAATCAAGAAAGAATACCCGAAGATGATTATTGAAGTGCTTATTCCTGATTTCAACGGCAGTCTTGGCTCATTAAAAAAAATCACTGATGCAAAGCCCGACGTTATTGCGCATAATATCGAGACAGTCGAGAGGCTGCAGAGGAAAGCCCGCGATATAAGGGCAAATTACGGGCAATCATTAAATGTATTGAAAAATGCAAAAAAAATAAATCCTAAAATTTTTACAAAGTCATCAATAATGGCCGGCATCGGGGAAAGGGATGATGAAGTCATCAAGGCAATGAAAGATCTGCGGGAGATTGGTGTTGACATCCTGACAATCGGGCAGTATCTAAGGCCGACTGACCGGCATCTTCCAGTCATGCAATTCATATCGCCCGAAAAATTCAGATATTATGAGCGGAAGGGGCTCGAACTTGGATTCAGGTTTGTTGCAGCAGGGCCGTTTGTGAGAAGCTCATACAAAGCCGGAGAATTATTCTTGAAAAACATAATCAATAAATCCCAATAACCAAAAAGCATTAAAACAACGGAATTCCATCAATCTATGATTGGTGGAATGCACGCGAAAATCGAAGATTTTCGGTGTCCTGAAAATGCTTCGCATTTTCATGAAGTAGTGCTCAAAAACCACCAGTTAATTTGTGGAATTCCGAGCATCAAAAACCACGTGGTGTTGTGCGGTAACACAATCATGCCACCGGTCTGTGACGTGTGGTTTTTGATACATTAATCTAAAACCCAACCAAATGCCAAAAAAAACCCTGAATGAGTTCAAGACTGAATATCTGCAGGTTCTTGACGAGAACGGAAATATAGATGCCTCGCTGATGCCGAAGCTTTCTGGCCAGGAAATAAAGAAGATATACGAGACAATGGTACTCGTCAGGACTTTTGACCAGAAGGCATTCAACATGCAGAGGCAGGGAAGGATAGGGACTTACATACAGATCAAGGGGCAGGAGGCTTCGCAGGTCGGATGCGCAATCGCGCTGAATGACGATGACTGGATATTTCCGACTTACAGGGAATCAGGATTATTGATTGCAAGAAAGCATCCTATATCCCAGGTTCTTCAGTACTGGAGCGGCGACGAGAGAGGATTGAAAGCCCCTGACGGAATCAACAATTTTCCGATTTCAATACCTGTCGGCACACAGCTTCCGCATGCTGTAGGCGCGGGATGGGCTGCAAAGCTCAGAAAAACAAAGCAGGTTGCTGTTGCGTGCTTTGGCGACGGCGCCACATCAAAAGGGGATTTCCACGAGGCGCTGAATTTTGCGGGAGTTTACAATGTTCCTGTCATCTTTCTTTGCCAAAACAACCAGTACGCAATCTCGCTGCCTAGGTCAAGGCAGACAAAAGCGGAAACTATAGCTCAGAAAGCGGCTGCATACGGCATAAGCGGAATCCAGGTGGACGGGAATGACGTTTTTGCCGTTTACATGGCTGCAGAAGAGGCGGCTGCGAGGGCAAGGAAGGGCGAAGGCCCAACATTGATAGAATGCTTTACCTACAGGCTGGCAGACCATTCAACTTCCGATGATGCCCAGCGCTACCGGCCTAAAGAAGAGGCGGAATACTGGCGGAAAAGGGATCCTGTGCAAAGGCTTGAAAAGTTCATGGAAGGCAAGGGCATGCTCGACGATAACCACAAAAAGGAAGCCTCTGAAAAAGCATCTGCAAGGATTGAAACAGAAGTGGAGAAATTTGAAAAAATCAAAAGCAGCAGCCCTGAAGACATTTTCAGGTATGTCTTTGCTGAAATGACTCCCCGGCAGCAGGAGCAGATGAAAGATATTCTTGGAGAACGATAAAATGACAACAGCAAACATGGTGCAGGCGGTGAATATGGCTATGCGGCAGGAGCTTAAGCGTGATAAAAGAGTCATGGTGCTTGGAGAGGATGTAGGCCTGAATGGCGGCGTTTTCCGGGCAACTGACGGCCTGCAGAAAGAGTTTGGAAGCGAAAGGGTCGTTGACACCCCTCTTGCTGAGCTTGGCATTATCGGAGCTTCCATAGGGCTTGCAGTGAACGGCATGCTACCTGTTGCAGAAATACAGTTTTCCGGCTTTATGATGGGGTCTTTTGACCAGATTTACAGCCACGCAGGCAGGATACGCATGAGGAGCCGGGGCAGGTTTTCATGCCCGCTCGTAATCAGGACTCCTTACGGCGGAGGCATAAGGGCGCTGGAGCTGCACTGCGAGAGCAACGAGGCAATTTTCTCCCAGACGCCGGGAATAAAAATGGTGGTCCCGTCCAATCCTTACGACGCAAAAGGGCTTCTCGCAGCAGCAATAAGGGACCCTGATCCGGTCATATTCTACGAGCCTATGAGGATATACAGGGCAATAAAGCAGGACATTCCAGATGAAGAGTATGTCGTGCCGATAGGAAAAGCAAATGTCATCAGGGAAGGGGAAGACCTTACACTAATCGCGTGGGGATCGATGCTGAAGACTTCAACCGAGGCTGTTGATAAATTAAACAACAAACATTCTGTTGAAATCATTGATTTGAGGACCATAAACCCTTTTGATGCTGAAACAATAATCAATTCAGTGAAAAAAACCGGCAGATGCGTGATTGTGCACGAAGCCATCAAGACAGGAGGGTTTGCGGCTGAAATCATTGCCACGATAAATGATAAAGCGCTTTTGAGCCTTGAGGCTCCTGTGATGAGAGTCACTGCGCCTGATGTGCCTTATCCACTTGCAAAACTTGAAAACTATTACCTGCCGAGCCATGAGAGGATAATCAAGGCGATTGAGAAGGTTATGAGTTGGAATTCTCTTTACTATTTCCATTTATCTCATTTTCAATAACTTCCCAATAGAATTCTATGAATTTCTTAACCTCCGGGTTGTTTGTGTTCAGCTTATACAGCTTGATTTTAGAGATTTTTCTTGTTGCAATCACCCACTTATCCCTGACTAATTTTTTGATTAAAAGTTTTATAGTGGAATATCCGGCATTTGAGTATTTTGCAATTTCTTTCAGAGAGTAATCCAGCTCTGAGTAGGTAATCAAAAAATCCAAGGCTTTGTTTTTTGGGTTTGCTCCCTGTTTTTTCAGGAATAGGGATTTCATTTTAGTTATACAATAAAATTTGAATTAATTATAACTTAATTAGTTGTAAGTAGGATATATTTAAATGTTTTGATTTTTGGCTTTGTAAATCTATAAAAATAACCTTATAAGGCTTAAAAAGTATCATAAGATTTTTATAGTTATTGTATGCTGGTGCAAACATACACCATAAAATGGCAAAAGTAA
>JACOZO010000096.1 GCA_016181325.1 Candidatus Woesearchaeota archaeon
ATTTTCCGAAAGATTTATAAATGACTAATTTAGTTATATAATGGAATATAGATTAGTAGATTAATTAGATTAGTTAAACTAAGTGAACTAAATAAAATAAGTTAGTTAAGTTATATCTAATGCCCAGAATCAATATCGAAGTCGAGCCTGAACTGCACAAGAAGGCCAAGCTCAGCGCTGTTCTGCAGAATAAGACACTTATCCAATACATAAATGAAGCTATAAGGGAAAAAGTGGAGGGGGAAAAGCCCAAGAAATGAGAACTGAAAAAAGAGGTGGAAATGCAGGATTAAGCGGTTTGGGTTATCTGATGCTATCTGTGGCTCTTCTAGTCTTATTATCTTCATGCTCATTCCAGCCGCCAAAGCCTTCTGAAGCAAAAGGGCAGGGAAGAGAATCGTCAGATGATTTGGATATTCCTGAGCCGGTCCGGCAAGAACCGGTGGAGCAGGCGAGTGAGGCTGCCCAGGCAGATATAGGCAGTGAAGATATCTTCTATGAGCCAAAAATAATGAATATAGATGAGGCTTATCCAGCGTCTGTCCTGGCGGAATACAAGTTCCCGATATTATTCTCCGGGCCGCTGGATGATGAGCATGCCCCGTCAATTTCAGAGGCAGCAGAATCCTATGATCCGGGAAAATGCGCGTCGATTAATGACGAAACCGGCAAGAAAAAATGCTTTGATATGTTAAACAAGAAAGAGGCATTTGACAAGAGAAATGAGCAGCTATGCCTGGTTTTTGATGAGAATTCAGATGATTTCAGGCAGTGCGCAGCCGGGGTTGTTGCAGGAGTTGCTGTGGATGTGAAGGATTTCGACGCCTGCAGGAATTTTATCCAGGATGCTGCTCTTGCTGCCCTCTGCGAAAAAGACTACCTGGGATTTGAAATTGAAGCAAAAAAGAAGGAAGAGCAAAACAGTGCATTGGCAAAACTGAAAAAGGAGATGTTATTATGCGCGGCTTTAGAAGCCGGAAAATCCGGGGAATGCCAGGATAAGATATTGCTAAAAAGCTCAATAATCCTTGAGTCAGATTCATATTGCCCATATTCATCGCATGCTGCGGCAGAAAAAATGTGCATTGCCGGGTACAATCTGGACAGAGCCAGGAAGACAAACGACAGAAGGTTCTGCGACAGTATAGATGCCGGCGGACCTGCCAATACATGGCATGAAGAGGTCAGCAGGATTAAGGGTGAATGCTTAGGTGAAAATCAATAAGACAGGCGTTATCGTGCTGGCAATAATAGCCGGCTTAACAGGAGATTATGATGTGTAAATCATTTAAGTTATGGATGCTGGTATTGGTCATAGTAGTTTTTGCCAATAGCGCTAATGCTGCTACTTCCAACACAGATTGTGCAGAGGGGAGTACCTGTTCGTCTACAGTAAACCTCAATGACATAGCAAAAGTAACCTGTATAAACGGAAAAACTGTTGAAAGCATCAGCTATAGAAAAATATACTTCCCGGGCGGCGCTGAAGGCGGCGATTGTAATCTCTACCAGGGGGGTGTTGGCCAGGGTTCTGCATCAATTGCGTGTTTTGCACAAAGTGCTTATTGCCCAACCAGGCCCAGTGGTGGAGAAGCCTACAATTTAGACTGTAAATTAACAATAAAATGCTCTGGAAGCGCTGCCGGAGGAGGAGGCGGAGGAGCTAGTGATTTTATCGGGTGTTTTAATGATCAATCTTCAAGAGCCCTACCATCCAAACGCGGGGGACAGGAGACATGGAGCAGCTGCAAATCACAGGCTTCAGGCTACACATATTTTGGCATGCAATATCCGCAGGGAGATGATGATCCAAATACCGCAGAATGCTGGGCAGGCAATTCAGGATATGACAGATACGGCTCCACATCATGCAGTAGATTTGACAGCTCAGGCCATGCAATGGGGGATGGATGGGTAAATGCCGTGTACAGAACTGCAAGCTCATGCACTGCAAGCTGCACCGGAGACAGGTGCGGCCAGAGCAACGGGTGCGGAGGAACATGCCCGAATGATGATGTCGGTGCCTGTGGGAAGTGCGGGAATACTGCATGCTGCACGCCAAATTGTGCTGGAAAGAACTGCGGCGATAACGGATGCGGAGGCAGTTGCGGGACATGCTCTTCAGGACAGACCTGCTCAAGCGGGACATGCAAAAAGAATGATGGCCAAAGCTGCAGCTCAAACAGTGATTGCCTGGGGGGGTTCTGCATTAGCAATTTATGCAGGTCATGCGCTCCATTGCTGGGAAGCTGTGGATGCTGTTATTATGATACCACAGAATGCACAGGGGGGCTTTGTAAATTAAAAAATGGAAAAACCTGCTCTTTGAATAACCAATGCACCTCTGGTTATTGCGATGTAACCTGCAAGGATTCGTGCAGGCCAGAAGTCTGCAACAATGCCGATGAAGACTGTGATGGAAGCTACGATGAAGGCGCAGTCTGCGGTTATGATCTGGACGGTGATGGCTGCGGTGGCGGGCCTAGCGATTTTAATCTTATAAACTCTAAAAGTGGGCTGTCAACATCCGGGTCCAATGGAAAATATGATTTAAATGCCGATGGCCAAATTAACATTGAGGATAAGCAACTGATGGCAGACAATGCCGTGGCTTCGACATATTTCCGTGATTCAGATGGAGACACATATGGAGACCGGTTAGTTTACACTTCAGTGTGCGGCCCGGCTCCTTCAGGATATGTTTCCAACTACGATGACTGCGATGATACCAGCGCATCAAAATCTTCGATAGCCTGCGGAATCTGCGGAGGATGTTCTTCAAGCCAACATTGTGATACTAATAATTGTGTTTCCAATTCCAAATCATGCCAGGCGTTATGCTCCAACGGTTTAGGGAAATTGGGAACAAAAACATGGGCAAATGGTGCATGGGGTTTATGCTCTGAAACTGCCTGCGCTTCATGCAACGCCGGTTATACGCTATATAGCGGTACATGCAATGCCAACTCAAAGAGCTGCACAGCAACATGCTCTAGCGGAACTGGGAAAACAGGAACGAAGACATTCAGCGCCGCGACGGGAGCATATGGGGCATGCAGCGCAACGGGGTGCAGCTCATGTGGCACTGGTTATACACTATATAGCGGTACATGCAATGCCAACTCAAAGAGCTGCACAGCAACATGCTCTAGCGGAACTGGAAATACAGGAACGCAGACGTTCAGTGCTACGGCAGGATCATATGGGGCATGCAGCGCAACGGGGTGCAGCTTGTGCAATACTGGGTATACTATCTATGGTAGTGCGTGTTATGCCAATTCAAAGAGTTGCACATCAACATGCTCTAGTGGAACTGCGAATACAGGAACGCAGACATTTAATCCTACGACAGGAGAATACTGGGCATGCAGCGCAACGGGGTGCAGTTCATGTGGCACGGGATATACTGTATATGGCGGTGCGTGTTATGTTAACTCAAAGAGCTGCACAGCAACATGCTCATTATACCCTATACGGTGGTGCATGCTATGCCATCTCAAAGAGCTGCACAGCAACATGCTCTAGTGGAACTGCGAATACAGGAACGCAGACATTTAATCCTACGACAGGAACATACTGGGCATGCAGCGCAACAGGGTGCAGTTCATGCAACACTGATTATACCCTATACGGTGGTGCATGCTATGCCAATTCAAAGAGTTGCACATCAGAATGTTCTAGCGGAACTGCGAATACAGGAACGCAGACGTTCAGCGCCACAACAGGGGTATATGGGGCATGCAGCGCAACGGGGTGCAATTCATGCAACACGGGGTATCACCTGTATAGTGGAACTTGCGTCTCAGACACATGCGGGGGATCAGCGCCGACAACAACCACAGGAACTACAATCGGTTCTGGCACGTTCACATCAGGCTCTGCAAAATCATGGAGCTATCTGGACATACCCGCGGCGCCTCCTGTATGCACGTGGAAATGCAACTCGGGATATAGCCAAAATGGGACTGCGTGCGCTTTAATATGCAACTCGCATGCAAGCTCCATCTGTTCCAGCGGCCATGTTTATTGGTATGACTCCTGCAATAACAGGCAGGAGATAAAGGAAAACTGCGGAACCAGGGGCTGCTCCGACGGCAGCTGCACCGCATGCACAACCCGCACAGGAACAGTATGCCAGGACAGCAACTTAATGTGGAAGAATTCATGCGATGAGATAGAATCCATCAAGCAGATTTGCACTTATGGATGTGATACTTCAGCTAATGCCTGCAATGCGTGTCCTGCCGAGCCCAAAGAGACGACATGCAGCGGCAAATGCGGAAATACAGTCAATAACTGTGGCCAAACTGTGGATTGCGGCAATCCGTGCGGGACTTCAGGGAATGTCGATGAATACCAGTGCTCTTCAGGCATAAGGCAGCAGAAATACGCCAACAGGGCGTGTGAAACCAACAGATGCATCCTATCTTATGCGTGGAACAATAATGCATGCCTAGCCAGCCAGATATGCCTGGAAGGAAACTGCCTTGCTCCTGTATGGACAGAGTCCAGGGCCTGCAACGCTTACCAGGGATGCGAAATTGAAAGAACCGGAACAAGAGAATTGAAGGACCAGGCAGGCAATATAAGGAATGAAACCTGCACCAAAAGCCCGGTTGCGTGCTCCTCGGCATTATGCACAAACAACCATTGCGAGACAGAAAGCGCGAGGCAGCCCAGGGCGCAGCAGTTTATGGGAGACTCGTTAAGCTCGAGATAAAATGAGAATAACCAGATTAGCTATGGCAATTTTAATTGGAATCCTTCTCAGCTATAGCGTAAGCGCTGCATGCTCGGCAAAAAGCAGGGATTTCAGCGGAGATGGCGTCATCAATTACTGGGACTTCTACCTTTTCATCGATGGTTTTGGGAAGAGCAGCTCAGGCGCATATCCTGACGGATTCGGAAACATGTGGGATGCCTACTCAAAATATGACATAGACAATGACAACGCTGTTGATTATGACGACTTTTTCTGCTTTGTCGACTCATTTAGCACATCAAAGTACGGCGACTTTAACATTGACGGGGCCATAAACTTTGACGATTTCCACATGTTCGCAGACTGCTTCGGCAAGGGGCTATCAACGGGAATGGGGCAGTTTACATGCGAGAATGCAGATCTTGCCGCAGATGGCGCAATCAATTATGATGATTTTTTCAGGTTCGCCGGCCAGTTCGGCATGACGACTGACAAAAGGGTTGTGTGCGAGGCTTTTGGGAAGACGTGGATTGCATCTTCAAGCACGTGCACAAGCAATGCGCCTCCTGTAATGGCTAGTATTGCCAACAAGACAGTCAACGAGGGCGCCAGCCTGCAATTTACAGTGTCGGCATTTGATCCTGAAGGGCAGGCTCTTTCTTACAGGGCAAGCGGACTGCCGGCGGGTGCGGGCTTTAACAGCAATATAAGGAAATTTTCATGGACGCCTTCTTTTACAAGCACAGGCGCTTATACAGTTACTTTTTTTGCCAGCGACGGCTTGCATGAGGTCTCAAAAAGCGTTTCTATAACCGTCAATAATGTCAACAGGGCGCCTACAGCGCAGAACACCCAGATTACAGTGGAAGAGGATGTGCAAAAATCCATAGCATTGAACTGCTCTGACGCTGATAGTGACAGCCTTACTTATTCCATTGTTTCCAACCCTTCTGCAGGAAATTTGTCGGGAAGCGGAAATTCCAGGACATATACTCCGCGCGCAAATTATGCTGGGCCTGATTCCTTCACTTACAGATGCTCGGACGGCTCTGTTAACAGCAACACGGCAACCGTGTCGGTCACTATCACCAATGTCAATGACGCCCCCACCGTGAACAGTATTCCGCCATTAGGGACATGCGATGTAGGGCAAAGCATAACGCTAAGATGCGAGGCATCTGACTCTGATGGGAGTCTCCAGTCAGTCAAGCTATGGGCCGGCCAGTGCGACACGGGAAATTGCTTTGACACAAGGAGCTGGTCCATAGGGAGGGGAAAAACTTACTACGGCACTAATGCGGAGTTTACAGGAGCTGCTATGGAGCGGCTGTCAGGCAACACTTATACTAAGACATTCACGATAGACCAGCCTATAGGAACATCAATTGCAGCCACGTGCAGGGCGCAGGATAATGCCGGGCTCTTGTCCAATTGGGCGGACGGCTATCCTGTATGCGAAATCGGAGGCTGCCAGAGCAATCCTGTCTTCAGCAATATAGACATTTATCCCAATCCTACCGGAGTGGGGGATGTGGAGATTAGGTTTACTGCAGACAGGGATCTTCCTGCTAATCCCATTGTCAAGATCAGATGGACGACGGTGGAATATGATGCTGTGTTCTCGAGCAAAAGCGGGAATGAGTACACTTACCTATTTACAGTAAGTCCTGATCATCTTGCTGTCACTTATTCAGTGGATATAGAGGGTACTGACTCAAATGGATGCGGAGGAAGGGCTAATGGGATGATGAGTGTGAGCAATCTCCCTGAGGCTACTATTATGATTTTAGTGGCTGATACCGGCGAAGAAGTAGATAGGTTTGATGGCACTGCAGGCACTAAAGATCTGGGAAATTTAGAGCCCGGAAGATATATAATCCGGATATTAAATGAAGCACCGCCTTCAGGAACTGGCGTACCGACAGGCTCTGCAATTCTGGACATAACCGGATATCAATCAGTAGGGGATGCTCCTCTTGCTCAGTTTTATGATTTTGAATTGGACATATTTCCAGGGACTATTCCACCGGAAGACTTAATTATTGCGCCATTGCCATCAGGAGAAACTCCACCTCTCTCTCAGAATTCTATACTAATCAAGATGGACCATCAGCAGGAACAGCTATGGGATTTTAAATGGAAGACAGCGCACCATACAGAAGGAGGCAATGGAGGAAGATCTGACAGGCCGGATTTATGCGGCATATGGATGATTGAGGAAGATGATCAATGCTGCAATGACAATTCCGGATGGACTCTTGTTGAGCAGGGCGCTATAATAAAGAAAGATGCATCTTCTATAAGGACTTCTTTTGGGTGTGATTCCTACAGTTGTGATAATATAGAAAGCTGTCCTGCAGTATCTAGGTGTGAGAAAGATGGAGAAGATGTATGTGACATAATATGCAAGCCTTTTGACTCCAGAAGCCATGATAGATGCGGCTCTGATAACTGCAATCTTGCCAAGGAAAAAATGAACTACAGGCCGATTGGAGATTTGATTTGCGCACAAGATGCAAAACAGAACCATAATAAAGCAAGGTGGTATTTGTGCAATTCCAATGGATATGAGATTAAAGTCGGGGGGAATAAGTACAGATGCTTAGTCGAGAGCGGACAAGCGTATGGGCAGTGGCTGCCTATTGAGGATTGCACTACTCAGGCAGATGATGACGGGGATGGCAGGGCAAACTGCGCTGACAGCGAATGCTATGGGACTGACCGGACAATAATAAATGCTCCAGATGGAGATATTGGAGAGCATGATTTGCCAAGCGGAATGGCTTATTACCATCCTGCATGTGATCCGGATACAAACATGTATGTGTGCGTGGATGCTCTCAATTTGGATCCTTCAATGAGCCAATCGGATGTTAAGGACATATCATTTAGCAGAAATCCTTATCGATTCATCACAGGCGCTGGCTGCTGCGGGGATGATTCTCAGGATGCGGGCCGTGTTGTTAACGGCAATAAGCTTTGCTACATGAGTACATCAAATCCTGGAGAATGGAAGCTGGCAAGTCCTTCCACAGTTTTGACTGAAGATAATACAGGAAAGGTGTTTGTAACAAATAATATTCCGTATATTTCCGACGGCAATCAATGGCTGTACTGCGACGGCACTTCGT
>JACOZO010000097.1 GCA_016181325.1 Candidatus Woesearchaeota archaeon
AGGTATTCATCGAAGTTCCTGAAAAGCTAACCAAAAAACAGAAAGAACTTCTTGTTGATTTTGAGAAAGAAGGCGGGAAAAAAGGGATATTCAAGGGAGTTTTCAGTTAATCTTTAATGATTTAATCCTCTCAGCGCCATTGATGCCTCCAATGAACTTTGCAACTTCTTTCGGCACAAGCCTCTTCCAGTTTCCGCCTGCCTTGATAAGCTGCCTTATCTTTGTGCTGTTGATGCCTTCAATCAGCTTTATCCTTTTCACGCTAAACCCATTCCTTTTCAGGCAGTTGAGCACATAATTATTCCCGGAGTAAGCAACATCAAATCTTTTTATCCTGTCTTTGATATGCCCGCACCATTTCATGTCGTCAAAATAATCCGGGATTTCAGTAATCTCATAGTTCTTTATTTTGTTGGCTTTCATGACCTCATCAATCATCTGCCCCCTTTCTTCTGTAGAAAAAGGATTTTCCATGGTATGTTTCTCCTGCGAGCTGCCTATGGCTATGATTATCCTGCCGTTTTCCTTCAGTATGTTTTTGATCACCTTGAGGTGCGCATTGTGCAGTGGCTGGAATCTGCCGATGAATAGTGCAGTTGGCATATTGAATCAAGAAAGAAAGGAGTTTATAAAATTAGTTGTTTGAACTAACGGATAATCCAAAAATTCATTTTAATACTTGAGGGCCATACAAAAATAAGGTACTGGCTCTATTGGAGCAGGTATCCATATGCCATCAACGCAGTGCTCGATAGTAAGGCCATCTTCAGTATGTATAAGATTGAATCCAAAAATTCTTCCTTTGATGAGATGTTCATAGAATCTGGCAGGGTCATCATAACTCTTAAGTATTTTTATCCACGGATCACTATGACCATTAACTACAATGCTTGTGAGTCCCTGAAGCTGCCTGAATAAATTGGCAACTTCTACAGGTTCCCACAGGCTTAATTGTGAATCTTTCATATTAGTAATATCATAAATATTTTATTACAACTTTCTGTCAAATCACCGGTAAAGCCTGTCCGCTTATAATTTTTGCTGTCATTATTCCAATAGGAATAATTATTTCAAGACAATTATTAAATAAATCCCCCGATGCAGCTCATGGTGATTTTAATGGATTATAATGGAGGCGTTTCTGGCCCACATGCTGCAACTGCTCCTAAAAGGGGATATTTTTGGGGATTAGACCAAAGATTGGCAATTGAACAGAGATCCAATGAAAGATTGATAATTGCAGAAAAAGTCTATAGGGCATGGCTCGAATCCAGTGGAATTAGCAATGATCAGGCAAGGCTTGAATCAAGCCGGAGTTTGGGCTATGTCGGGCTAAGAGAGCAGGACCACCACACATTCATAAATCCTCAGAAACACAGATCAGCGCACCCTAACTTAAGAACAAAAGGTGCTTATGATATTTTGCCTCCTGAATTATTGGTCCAGATCAATGCAATTGCATCCGGAGTCGGAGAAGTGGACGCTGCTTTGATTAGGCAGTTTACAGGAATTGATGTTTCTTCATTAAGCGCAAGAGAGCTAAAGAAACTTTTATTGAACTGAAGCTTTGATGGAATCAGGTAAACGCCTATCAGGTCAATGCGTCATTCACGCTGTTCGCGGCCCTGGCAAGATTCACGAGCTTCCTTTTCGCGCTGTCCGGGCTTAACAGCAAAAGGCCGCAGTCAGGGGCTACAACTAGCCTTTCCGGCGGAACTACTGTCAGGATTTGCTTAATCCTTTTAGTAATCTCTTCCACGCTTTCAGTCTTGTTGCCGCCTATCTCCACAGACCCCAAAATTACGGTTTTTTCCCCAAATTTCTTGAAAAAATCAAGATCCAGGTTTTCATGCGCATCCTCTATTGATATCTGGTCAATGTTCGTCTTTGATAACATCTCAGCTATCTGTGCATAATTCTCTTTTTCTGCTTTAACGTCCTTTTCCTTATTTGGATACCCTCTGCAAATATGGACTATTTTGGCAATCCCGTAAACTCCTTTAAAGCATTGTTCCAGGGCTTCTATGCCATAATCAGCAAACTTCTTCGGTTCTCTGATGAATGCAGGCTCATCTAACTGTATAAATTTACATCCTGAATTAGCCAGCTCTTTGACCTCTTCCTGAATTGCTTTTGCTATGTCCAAGGCCAGTGTTCTCTCGTCATTGTAATGCAAATCCCTTGATGAGTCGACAATTGTTAATGGGCCCGGGATTGTTACCTTTATTCCCTTATTGGTCAGAGATTTCAAAAATTTGAATTCTTCAGCCAGATACAGCCTTTTATTTTTAACAGCCCGCTTAATTGTCGGGACAAGTTCGCTTCTGCTTCCTCCCCTTACTGATTTCTCCTGCTTATCGGCAAAATCAAAGCCTTCCAGATGCTGGCAGTGATAAAAGACAAAATTTCCCCTTTGCTGCTCTCCATCAGTGAGGATATCAATGCCAGCATCTTCCTGCTCTTTCACAGCCCAGCGAACTGCCTCATGCTGAAGCTCTTCCAAATTTTCTCTGCCCTTCCACCCCCTATCTAAATTATTGCCCGGGCTTACAAGCCATTTTACATCAAAATCTTTGCCGATAAGCCTGGGATATTTTGGATAGCTTCCAATGACCGTTGTTTTTATTTTTGCCATTTTTACTTTCTCACTGCCAGAAATCCGATGAATTTGCCCGCTTCTCCCCAGTAATTATAGCTTTGCACATCCCACTTGTAAACTCCATCGCCGGTTATGACATATCCCGCTTTTTCCAGTTCCCTTGCCAATGGCGTGGTATTCCGTACAAATAATCTTGTTATGCCGTCTTCTGCGCTTCTCACAAGAACTCCGGCTTCAGTCACATCTATGGCGTCTCCGCGCCCCTGCAATGCATCTCCCTCAGCCTTGAACGAAACTGCTATTAATCCGCCGGCAGATTGAAGTCCCCCTACTCTTTCGTAAACTTCTGCCCTTTCACTGCTGCTGAAAAAATGAAGCACTGAATTAGCATAAAATGCCGACATATTGTCTGGGCCATTCCGAAGATACCCAAGTAAATCGCCTTGAATTACTGCAATCTTATCTCTGCAAGACGGCGGCAAAACCTGTGCATTTGCCCTGATCTCTTCAACTGCACTTGGACTATATTCAACAGCAGTAACTCTGTACCCTCTTTGTGCGATGGTTATTGAGTGATCCCCGGAACCAGCCCCTCCTTCGACTACATGCGGCAATGTTCCTGAGGGTGAGTCTAGGTTGTCAAGTAATGTCTCCAGAAGAGGTGTTGTGGTTTGGCCATCTGTGCCCCTGCTAAATCCATCATATCTTCCATCTCTCCACACAGCATCAAATCTTTCTGCCTGTCCCCCTATCAACGTTCAACATCACCTCAATCAATTTCAAAGAAATATATTTAAATAAGCTCCTGACGGAATTATTCGCACAAGAATAAATTTTATCTT
>JACOZO010000063.1 GCA_016181325.1 Candidatus Woesearchaeota archaeon
TGCAACCAACCCGGCCTCACATTCAATCTTTGAGCCGTCTTCAAATTCCACACCTTCCAATATTCCCAATTTTCCTATAAATTTCCTTATTTTTTTGTCAATAATACCAATGTTATTCTTATTCATCTCATTTTTTAATTTTTCATTTAATCCGCCAATTTTCTGAATGCCATTGGTTAATATTGTAATTTTCTTAGGCTTGAAATGCGTCAGTATCAATGAATCCTCAATGACTTCCAGATTTTTCCCTATGACGATGCAGTTCTTATTCCTCATTGTGCATCCATCGCAGAAAATGCAGTAGTGCATCGTGACGCCTGCAAACGGATATACGTTTTTCATGGGATCGGAAACCCCCTTGACCATTCTGTCGCTTAATGAAGCAGGATGCTCGTCCATAGAGCCGGTGCAGAGAATGACATTTTTGCCATTATAAGAGCCGGATTTTTTGTAGTCTTTTGTAAAAACCTCAAAAATGCCGTTCTGCTTCTTAATATCAACTGCCTTTGTATCAACAAGAGCGACTAAGCTCCTGTACATTTCATTTTGCAGCTTTTTCCTGTTTCTTTCAATCAGCTCTTCCCCGGAAACCTTTTCAAAATCGGGATGATTGAAGATTTCCCTTGCATAATGGCATCTGCCTTTTCTTTCCTTTCCCCGGTCAATGCACCTTTCCCTGCCTATCACAAGAACTGCTAGATTAAAGTGGGCGCATGAGGCTGCTGCATGCAGCCCGACAGGGCCGTCGCCGATTACAATGACGTCGTAGATTTTAGGCATTTTTAGATATTATTTTTTTTATTTTAAAAGTTTTAGCATTTCTTTCAACGAATTTGCATTGATAACATCCTTTTTTTGGACCCATCCCCTTCTTGCCGTCGCAATTCCGAAGCGCATAAAACCGAGCTGGTCTGACTGGTGGGCGTCTGTGCTTATGGCAAGCTTCACACCTGCCTTTACTGCCGCTTTGACGTGAACGTCCTTAAGGTCCAGCCTTTCAGGATAGGCGTTTACCTCAAGGATTGTGCCAGTTTCCTTTGCCTTGTCAAAAACAGCGTCCAAATCAATCTCAAAAGGCTCTCTTTTTTGTATCAGCCTTCCGGTTGGATGAGCTATAATGTCAACGTGCTCATTTTCCATTGCTTTAATAACTCTTTTTGTCATTTTTTCCTTTGGGGTCTTAAAGCCGGAATGGACTGAGGCAACAACGACATCCAACTTCTTCAGAATACTGTCGCTCAAATCTAAATTTCCATCTGCTTTAATATCCACCTCAATGCCCTGCAATACAACAAAATTCTTAAACTTTTTATTTGCAGCATCTATCTCTTTTCTCTGCCCATTAATTCTCTTTTCATCAAGAGCCCTTGCGATAGCCAAATGCCCGCCGTGGTCAGTTATGGCGATATACTCATAGCCTAATTCCTTTGCAGCCAAAGCCATTTCCTCTATTGTGTTTGAGCCGTCGCTCCATCTTGTGTGCATCTGCAGGTCTCCTTTTATATCACCATAGCCTATTAGTTTTGGAAGCCTGTGCTGCATTGCGGCCTGTATCTCCCCCTCATCTTCCCTCATTTCAGGCTCAATGTAATCCATGCCAAGCTTTTTGTATACTTCTTCTTCTGTTTTGCCTGCGAGCAGCCTGTTTGTCCTCTTATCAAACAATCCGTACTCGCTTAATTTCATCCCTTTTTGTATCGCTATTTTCCTAAGCCCGATATTGTGCTGCTGGTTGCCTGTAAAATAAAGCAGCGCAGCGCCATAGATATTGTCAGGCAAAACCCTCAAGTCAGCCTGCACGTCTTCAATTCTGATTGAGGATTTTGTGGGCCCTTTTGCCAGCACCTGCCGGACATCCGGCATTTTTGTGAAGAAATCAATCACTTTTTCAGGAGCGTTTGATGTGGCAAGAATGTCAATATCCCCTATTGTCTCTTTTCTTCTTCTTAATGAGCCGCCTACATCGACTCTTTTTACCTCCCTTAATTGCCTGAGAGCTTCAGCAATCTGCTCTGCCAATGGCAATGCGTATCCAAGCAATGCCCTGCCTTTGCTTCTTTTTGAGAATTCAATGCTTTTCAGGATGTTCTTTTCAACAGTTGGGCCAAGCCCCCCTATCTCCCTAATCCTGCCTTGTTTGGCTGCTTTTTCAAGATCCTTGACATTTTTTACGCTTAGCTTCCTGTATAGCTTGAGTATGGTCTTAGGGCCAACCCCTCCTATTTCCCCCAATTCCTCCATGTTGATTGGAGTTTTTTTCTTCAATTCCTCGAGTGCCTTTGACTTCCCGTGCTCCAGGAAATCCATGATTTTCCCGGCTATGCCCTCTCCGATGCCGGGCAGCTCTTCCAGCGCTTCGGGGCCCTTTTTTGCAATTTCAGCTATGTCTTCAGAAAGCCCATCAATGACCAAGGCAGCTTTCCTGTAGGCCCTTACTCTAAAGGCATCTTCCTTTAATTCGAGGTAGTCCGCTATTTTGTTTAACAACTCGGCTACTTCCCGGTTTTTCATGGTAGAACAATAATTTTATTTGTATTTAAATATTTGTGATAAGAATTCAGATAATTAGAGATATTTTAATATTGAGCGTATAACAACTATACAGGTGTTGTATATGGCAGAAATTTTGAAAGAAAAAAGAATTGACGCATTCGGCATATTTAAAGGTGCTCCTTCATTTGAGGAAGAGGCAGACGAACACGAAGAATTTTGGCAAATGAATTAATTACATCTCCTGTCAAAATCATCCCTCATGTCGTAGAATATCCGGCAGAATCTTGCCGTTGCAGCATCCAGCTCTTTTTTGCCTTTTTTTGTAAGCCTGTATTTTTTTGTCCTTCCGTCTCCATCTAATTCCTCTATAAAGCCGCTCTTCCTGAGGAATTTCAAAACCGGGTAAATAGTGCCGGGGCTGGGGTTCGTGCCTTTTCTCTTCTGCATTTCCTGCCTTATATCCTGTCCGGACATTTCTTTCCCGCCAATCATCCTCAGCACTATGAAAGTCAGGAATCCTTTCATCTCGCAGCAGTCTTTCATGCAGCGTAAAATCAAAGATTAGTATATAAACTTTGTTTCATTGGGGCTTTTAGTGATTAATTATAACGAAAGACATAAGATTTTAATAAAAATTAGTTATGCCTTTCGAATATAATAGGGGCAGATTATTTATTAAAAATATATGTCCTCTATTATATATTGTCAACTCAAACATATTGCAGGTATTTTCTTATTTGCCGAATATGGCGGTGCGACGGATTTTTTCGCTCTGCTCAAAAATCCTGCTAGGCAGCCCGCAGGGCGCATCCCGAGTTTGGTTATTAATTGATGAGTATATTAAATCCGTTGCTTCGCAACAATAATTTGTGCTCGGGTCTCGCTGTCTGCCACACGCTCGACCCTCGC
>JACOZO010000064.1 GCA_016181325.1 Candidatus Woesearchaeota archaeon
CACCACAAAAGACGCAGATCTGATAAAAGAACTGGAAAAGAACAGCCAGATAGTATTCAAATACTGCAATAAGGAAGGGAAGATAATAAACAGCTTTCCTGTAAATCCAAACGGGGCAGTTGATAATATAGCCGCAATTTCAAGCAAGAAAGGAAACATAATGGCGATTATGCCTCATCCTGAAAGGGCAAGCTTCATTAGGCAATTGCAGAATAGCCAGTTAAAAGACAAATTTTACGGAGACATAAGGGAGACTGACAGCCCTGCGCCTGCCCTGAATGTTTTTGATTCGATGAAAAAGTACATTGAGGAGAAATTGCTCTGAAAAAATCATAGGAAAAAATGCCGAATGCCATAGAGATGCTGGTGGGATTGAAGATTCCCGACACAACTGCCATCACTGCATTGAGGGCACTGCACAAGATGGGCCTGAAGGGGATAAAAAGCGCAGCCAGGGAGAATTACTATAAATTCCACATTGAAGCAGATGAGGCGAAATTCAAAAATGACATCTCAAAAGCTGATATTATCGTGAATGCAAACAAGAATTACTTTAAATTTGGCATTGAAAAATCAGATAGGATAAGCGTCCTTGTTAAAGACATGGGCGAAGGCTCCGGCCTGCTGAAGCTCCTGCAGGAAAGGCTCGGATTCAAAAACATTAAAAAGATGGAGAATGGCATATGGTGGACACTGGAGATAGAAGGAAGCAGGAAAGAAATTGCAAAAAAGGCCGCTGAAGGGCTGCTGCATAACGGGAATTACCAGGAATATTCAATAATATGAAATGATTAAGTTGCATCAAACTCCTGAATTGGATTATCGTTTAGATGCTCCTATCTCTTTTAGGAGTTCAGGAGTTGTATATACCTTTACTTTGGACTGCTTTTTTAGCCCGGGATCATTGGACCAAATTGGCAGATTAAGCTTCAATGCCAATGCTAGGAAATCAATGTCATTGGGGTTTGTCGGCATCAATGAAAGCGCCCTGGGGAGCAACTGCCTGTATTCTTCAACAGGAATAAACTCGACAAATATTGCAATATCCGTTCTGAATTCTTTAAATTTCTCAGAAGATATATTCGTTTTTTCCATTATCTCGGAAGAGTGCCTGTTTATCTCTTCCAATGCGTATTCAGGCGCAAAGAAATCAAAATCCTGGTCTGCAAGCAGTCCTTTTGTAAAAGAGCCTTCCCAGAAAAATGTGAATAATATGTTTGTGTCAGCAACAAGCTTCATTTATATTAAGCCCTTCCTTCTTAATTCTTCCAGCCTTCCCTTCCTGCCGGCGTGCTGGAGCTTCACAGACCAGTCTGTCATCCCTTTTTCTTCCTCAATCTGCTTTACCAGCCTGTCCACCAATATAGAAGTGTCTATTCCGGATTCCTTCAATTCCTTGTCCAGTTTATCAGAAATTTTGATTTTCAGTTCTGGCACTTGTTATCACAATACTGTCAAAATGAAAACATTTATTTAAATGTTGCGGCAGCGCAGTTACTGACAGAGGAAAACACCAAAAAAATGAAAAAAATCCTGATAATCTTCGGCTCGCAGACTGACGAGAAAGTATACAAGGACATAGCCAGGAGATTGAAAGAGCTGAACGCTGATTATGACCTGAGGATAAGCTCAGCCCACAAGACACCAAAGGACGTTGACAAGACTTTGGAGAATGATTACGGCGTGATAATAGCCGGTGCAGGTTTGGCAGCCCATCTTCCCGGCGTATGCGCTGCTAAAGTCCTGAAGCCTATAATAGGGGTGCCTTGCGAGGGGAATTACCACGGCCTGGACTCATTGCTGTCGATCGCGCAGATGCCTCCCGGAATACCTGTGCTTGCTGTCGGGGTAAACCAGGCCAGGATAGCTGCTGAAAACGCATCCAAAATGCTGAAGCGCTACGAGAATGTCACAATAATAGGAGACCAGAACGAGGCCGCGCTTCAGAAGGCTGTAGCCACGTTAAAAAAATTCAATATACTCCATAAATTCTCTGAAAAGCACAACCCCAATTCCATAAACCTGGAATTTGCCTATTTCAATGAGCCTGTTGAAAAGAAAAATGAGCTGGTGATATACTGCCCGCTCATTTCCCCAAAGGACGACACGCCCCTTGCAGCCCTTAATTTCCTGAAGCACACAAGCCACGGGCTGTGGGTCGGATTGAATAACGGCGTGAATGCCGCGATTGCAGCTGTCGAAATCATGAATGTCGACAATACTTACGAGGAACTTCTTCTCCAGTACAGGAGGGATATGGGGAATAAAGTTCTTGAGGCAAACAAGGGAATGAAAAATGATTGACAACACCATCTTAAGGCAGCAATTGAAGTTCACTCTTGACAAGACAGGCTTCCGGCTGGGCAAAAAATACGAGGGCAAGGTAAGGGACAATTATCTTCTTGGGGATAAAAGAATAATCATTACGACAGACAGGATTTCGGCTTTTGACAGGGTGCTGTGCTCGCTGCCGTTCAAGGGGCAGGTACTGAACCAGACAGCCGCTTTCTGGTTTGAAAAGACAAAAAATATCTGTCCGAATCACGTGATTGAAGTCCCCGACCCGAATGTGCTTGTTGCGAAAGAATGCAGCCCATATCCTGTGGAGATGGTTGTCCGCGGCTATCTTACCGGCGTCACGACAACAAGCTCATGGTACAATTATGAGAAAGGGGTAAGGAATTTCTGCGGGAATATCCTGCCTGAAGGCATGAAAAAGAACGGGAAATTCAAAAAGCCCATAATAACGCCGTCGACAAAAGCGGAAAAGGGAGAGCATGATATTTCTACCGGGAAGGAGCATTTTATTAAGAATAAACTAATTAATGAAGGCGATTATAATGAAATTGAAAAAGTTTCCTTAAAATTGTTTAATCTTGGCGCTGATTTTTGCGCAAAAAACAACCTGATTCTGGTGGATACAAAATACGAGTTCGGGGAGATTGATGGCGAGCTCACCCTGATGGACGAAATCCACACCCCGGATTCCTCAAGATTCTGGATAAAAGACACCTATGATGCATTATTCAGGCAGGGAAAGGAGCCCGACAAGCTGGACAAGGAGTACGTGAGAAGCTGGCTTGCAGACAAAGGTTTCAGGGGCGAAGGCAGGATTCCTGCAATACCTGACGAGATAAAGATTGAGGCTGCCAAAAGGTACATCACTGCCTATGAGATGATAATCGGGAAGGAGTTTGAGGCAGAGCCCGGCAATGCTCTGGAACGAATCAAGAAAAATCTGGAGAAGGCAGGATTTAGGCTGTAATTACAAATTCATGATAGGCACGGCTATTTATTTATAACTGATTTTCGACAATTTTAACATTTTAAGTCGTTAATTCTTTATATTCCCTATGTTTTTGTTTATAAAGGGCACGCATAATGGTGGTTTGAA
>JACOZO010000065.1 GCA_016181325.1 Candidatus Woesearchaeota archaeon
ATATATCTGGGAAACTAGAATGTCTAAAAGCAAAACTAGCCATACTATCAGATTTATCAACTGCCGTAACTCTGATTGAATTCTGAATGCATGCGGGTGTAGCTATTCCGGCAGTTGCTGTTGGATAATTAGCATTGGTATTTCCTGTTGCAACTACCACAGTTATGTTTTGACTTACCGCAGTATTGATTGACGCTGCTGTAGAAGAATCTTCAGAATCACAAGAACTATTGTACTGGCCCCCTCCAAGGCTCATACTTATTACTGAAATATTAAGTGTGGCGGCATTGTTAACACACCAATCAATTCCAGCTATTACATTTTCTGTAGTTCCAAATCCTGAAAAATCTAAAACTTTTAATGCTACTATGTTTGCTTCCGGCGCAATGCCTGTATAGGGATCATTGGTTGAAGCCACAATGCCTGCAACATGCGTGCCGTGTCCCTGATCGTCAATTGGGTCATTATCATTAAATCACTTTGCATCCCGCGCCAAAGCACCCTCCCAATGCAGGATGTGTATAGTCAACACCCGTGTCAATGATGCACACAGTCTCGCCTTTCCCGGTAATGTTCATGCCCGCGTAGACAAGTTTCCAAACATTTGTCGCATTCGTTATTTGCTTGCTGTCGCTCAGGAAAGCCCTTACAGTCTTGGGCTTGTATATTTCCCTGACTTTGGGATTGTCTTTAAGCTTCTGATAGCCTTCTCTTGTGATCCTTCCTGCAAAGCTGTTGACAGTGGAATAAATGTTGGTAACGTCTATATCGTAGGGTTCATCTGAAGCAACTGAAACCCCGCTTTCCTCCTTTACCTCAAGGCTCTCAAGAACTTCTTCCTGCTGCTCTTTCACCATGAGTTTTTTCATCTCAAGGCTGTTTTGCGCTGTGTATGAGCTTATGCCATATTCCTCAAGCACGTTATAATCATCCTTTAGGACAACAATGACAGAAACCTCGTCCCCGCTTCCAAAGAACTCATCAATTTCGGAATCAGCTATGGCGAGTGCGGAAGCCGCAAACGCTGCCAGCATTAATGCAGCTAAAAGAAATAAGAATATCACAGCCCCAACTCTTTTCATATAATAGAACGGCAATAGGGGGAATTTTTAAACTTTTCTGGAAGGACTATCATAGGTTGCATTGAAAAGATATAGGTTGCCATCAATATTGCGAGGCTCTGCGGTTACACGTAAAGCCGACAAAGGGGACGCTCCCTACGGGAAACGTCGGCATTTGCTAAAACATGAACAGCCGAGCCTGATGGCAACCCGAGCGGATGCGAGTCTTTTCAATGCAACCCCATCATAGCAATATTTATAATCCCATGATTAAAGAATAAGTCTGAAGCTGAATGAGAGAAAAAGGAGGCTCAGTGACAGAGCATAAAAGGCTTTTGGAGAACGGCTATAAAAGGGCTCAGGAGTATGCCGCCAATAAAAAGGCACTAGTGCAAGAAGTCAGCAAATTAATGGCCGGAATCAGTTCAAAAATCAGGAAATCTAGTCTCGGTCCGAATGTTTCAGATTTGCTGAGAAACATTGAAGGCGTAGAAACATTTTCAGGTTATGAAAATTTCAGAGCCAACTTAAATGCTTTTCTGGGAAAAATGTCTATTAGGGGGCTTTCTGAGAAAGAGGCTGATTTTCTCTGGATGCTGCACAAAAAGGGCTTCGAGGGCTTTGACAGGCATCCATTAGGACGGCTCCAAAATCTGCTGCAGGATGAAGAAGATTTTGTTTCAGAATCTATTGATTTCCTTAACAGGATTTACGGCGGGGCAAGACCAGAAGTCGGGAGCTATATAGAAACTACGATGCCGAATATGCTTGCTCTGCTGAACTCCGTAAGAGAGCAGAGAAAAGCGCTTAGTGGCGGCGATATTGATGGTTTCATTGAGCACTATGAGTATCAGCTCAAAATTGACATAAGGAGCTATACACTGTTTTCAAGAAGGAAATTTATGATTGCGGCAGGGGCAACTGCGGCCATAGCAGGCACTGTTGCCCTTGAATATTCAAATCTTGGAAAGATAATAAGCTCTATTGGCAGCAGTGAACAGCCTCCAGCCTCAAAACTTGAAATCAAGGGAGTAAACTATGATGTCGGAACGCAATACACATATACCTTCACTACTAGAGGCGAATTGAACGGTGATATCATGGAGCAAGAAATTGCGCTGATCAAGGATTCATTGCACTGCAATGCGATAAGGATTTATGGCTGGGATCTGGACTTGCTGGTCAGGGCCTCAAAAATAGCCATTAAGCACGGATTGCAGGTGTGGTTTTCGCCAAGGCTGATTCATATGCCTCCGGAGGGGCTGCTTAAAGTTATACAGAAATATGCTGTTGAGGCTGAGAATCTCAGGCAGACAGATCCAAGCATTGTTTTTATTATAGGCAACGAGCTGACTCTTGACTGCCCGGGCTTTATTGAAGGCGAAACGTATCAGGAAAGAGGCGGTAATCTAAGCCATGGCTTCAGGGGAGACATAAATAAATTCAAGGATTTTCTGAGGCAACTGGCAGGAATTGTAAGAAGCATTTTCAAAGGAAGGGTAACTTATGCCGCCGGCAGCTGGGAGAGGGCAGACTGGGAAATTTTTGATATAGTCAGCAGGAATTTGTACCTGACAAAATGGAACAAATCAAGCTATAGTTAGTAACTTAAATAATTGAGCAAATTATGCTTAAAAGGTTGATTGTTCCAATAAGATACCAAATTATCAAATAATTGCTTTTCTGAATTATGGGATATGTTTGATGTAACATTTTCTCGGCTTAATTTCCAGCAAAATTCAGTAGCATTCAAGTCAGAAGCCCCTGTCGGATAGAACATATATGGAATATTATATTTTTCCAAATATCCTATCACGGATTTATTTTTATTCCAAGTTGCTTTGTCCAAGAGAATAAACATTTTTGGATATTTCATTCTCAATAATTTGATGTTCCAAAGAACTTCTTCTTTGGTTTGGTATTTCATTTTGTAAAAATGAAATTCGTTTGTTGAGGCATATGCCCCTCCAACATTTATTGCTCTTTTAGAACCATTCTTGAAAACAATTGGCCTGCTTCCGATTGGCGCCCAGCATCTTCTTATGTCTGCGTCAAGAGTAAAACGGGCTTGATCATAGGTTATTGTGATGATATCCCTATCCAAATTTTCTCGTTTTTTTTTAAATCCCGCTTGAATTTATTGACGTCTTCCTGATTTCTTGACTTATTTCGCGGTCGTGGAACCTGAATAGAGCATCCGATAAAGTGGAGAATCCTACAAATATGTTGTCTGGTATAAGTTAATCCGAAATACTCATTTAGAAAAATTCGAGTATCCTTACTCTTCCACCACCTGTAATAGCCATCCCCTATAGGGATGGGCTCTTCCATCGCAGACCTCAATATGCTTAGCCCCTCATCGCTTATTTTTGATTTAATTCCCCTCCCTTCTAAATCTTGGAGAGCATCAAAGCCCAAAGATTCAAATCTTGCTTTCCAGAATGGAACAATCCCATTGGATATGCGCAGCATTTTTGCAACTTCTCTTTGAGTCCATCCTTCTTTTAAAAGTATGAGAATGTGCAACCTTTGCTTTACTTTTGCATTCTTTTCTTTCTTGTATTTTTGTTCTATTTTCTTAACAGAAATTTCTTTTAACAACATCAATATCGCCTCAAGAAATTTTATGTAAGAACCTATATATAAATGTTGCTCAATTTATTAGATTACATACTATAACAGGCATCGTTGACTGGAACAAAGGGGAGCTGAATGGGGATTACGAAAGAGACGAAAATGTCCAAGCAAATTACATAAGGCAGCTTCTTGAATTATACGCCAAGGAAGGCGTCAATGCCGCATTTGTGTACACATTTGTTGAGACTCATTATCCTTTCATCGATAACTTTTTTCAGCCAAGGAAAAACCTTGACACCGCAAGCTTCAACATAATAAAGGTCATTCCCGGAAAATATGGTGAGGATCCTGATTATTACAGGAATAGTAAAATAAGAAAGAAGTCATTTGATGCAATTGCCGATTTTTACGAGGGGCATTGACAAAATGTTAGGAAGGGCATCCTCAAGTTCATGTCACAATCCTGAGATCATTTCCAAATTTTGAATCCGCAACAGACTTCCCAATCCCCATCCCAAGGGAAAAAGACTGCTTTCCCAAAGCTCCGGCAAACAGGTCAAGCAGCGTCTTTTCAGATTCATATTCAACAATATCGGCGGTAATCCCTTCTTTTTCCTCGATGTAGGCTATCGCCTCGTCTTTTCCGCCGATTTCATCTATCAGTCCAAGCTTCTTTGCCTCGCCGCCAAGGTAAAACAGGCCGTTGGCCGCCTTTTCAACCTCTTGTTTTTTCATGTTCCTGTTCTTAGCGACTTCCTCGACAAAATAATCCCTTATAGAGTCAAGGTAGCTCTGGAGTATCTCCTGC
>JACOZO010000066.1 GCA_016181325.1 Candidatus Woesearchaeota archaeon
GCCCTTGCGCTCATCTTCCTTGGGATATACATTGCAGCCGGAAGCGGAACTGCGGGCGGCATTGCCTTTTACGGCTTCACGATAAACATATGGCTTGCGCTCTTCAACATGATTCCTTTCTGGAATTTTGACGGCGAGAAAATCCTGAGATGGAGCAGGCTGCATTACGGCATCATAGTGGCGGTGTCGTTCGCGCTGATGCTTTCGCGCGATTTTGCCGCCGGAGGAATCAAGTGAAAAAACATACCCACTGCCATAACTGCGGCAGGACGCTGATAGGAACCGGAGTGGACGATGACCCGGCTGACAACGAGCTGTTCTGCTATTTCTGCGAAATGCCGCTTGTCAAGTTCGGCAAAAGGAAAAAAAGCGGGAAAAAACAGTAAAAATTCCCGTCGGGAAAATTTTCCCGCAAAAACTTTTTTAAAAAATTTCGTCTGAAAAAACAAAAATAAAAATATTTAAATATAAGCCCTTTCACAATGAAAATTATCAAAATAAAAATTTTAAAGATGAGCGGCACAAGAAACAACAGGATTTTTTTGACAAAAACCGGCGATCAGGATGATTGCAGGAATTTTAAGGCAGAAAAAGGAAACTGCGCTGCAAAAGCGGGAATAAATCAGATTAAAACGGGATTTCTAAAAACAAAAAGTTTAAATACTTAATTATCAATGAAAAAAAGTTCAAAATTTAAAAAATGACCCAGTCAACTTTCAAATTAAACTTTAAAGACAAGCGCGATGCTCTTTCTGGCAAAAGCGTTTTGGCAGGCAAAAACCGCCTAAATGGAAGATTACAATCAGCCTACGGGCAGAAAGAGCTGTCTTTGGTCGTAGGGAACAGGATTCCCAGGTCTTTTTTCTGGACATCAGGCATTGGAGAAAGCGACATAACCATCCATGCCGGCTCATACCACCTGGCGCTGAAGGAAGCGGGCATAGAAAGGTACAACATAATGGTATATTCTTCCATAATGCCAGGAATCGCCATTGAGTCCACAAGGCCCACAAACGAGGAGACAGTCCACGGCTCTGTGATGGAGACAATCATGGCCGTGACAAGCGGCACAAAGGGGCAGAGGCTCACGGCAGGAATAATCTACGGATGGCTCTACAACAAGAGGACAGGCGAGAAATACGGAGGCCTTGTCGCTGAGTATAACGGAAACCTTCCAGACACTGATGCAAGGGAAAGCCTCAGGCAGAGCCTTGACGAGATCTATTACAACGGATTCTCCGAAGACTACGAGATGAGGAACATCAAGATGGAGACAAGGAGCTTTGTCCCGAAAAAGAATTTTGGCACGGCAATGGTAGTAATAGGCTTCAAGGATTACGTTTACCCCATTGTTTCTTAGATTTGTTTCTTTGACAGCTTTTCTTGGATGTTTTTTAATAAGGATTCAACACTATCATCAAATATTATGAGATAATTCCGTGATAACCCTTAATTTTTCATGTCTTCTCTTTATTGCGGCAAAATTTGCCCGCCCACATTGGCGGATTTTGTATGTATGCTGCCGCTTTATTGAACAAAGAGTCACTACCGCCATCGCGCCACTTCGTTCATCCAGAGTTTTTTATTTTCATGCATAACCAAACCATAAACCCAAACTTTTTTAAACATGCTTAGTTTATGGCGGGTTAACCAACTGGGGCGGAATAATATGTCATTAAACCATTTCAAGCTGATTTCGGGCACGGCAAACAGGAAGCTGGCACAAGAGGTGTCAAAGATACTTGGAGTGCCGCTTACGCAGGTTGAATGCAAGCGGTTCAGCGATGGGGAACTGTACTGCAGGATACTTGAGAGCGTAAGGGGCTGCAATGTGTTCATCATACAGCCGACTTCCCCTGATGTGACGCATAACCTGATGGAGCTTTTGATCATGGTTGACGCGCTGAAAAGGTCTTCTCCGAACAAGATTACTGCTGTGGTGCCTTACTACGGCTATGCAAGGCAGGACAAGAAGATAAAGCCAAGGGAGCCGATTACGGCAAAGCTTGTGGCTGACATGATAACTACATCGGGAGTGGACAGGCTCATCACATTTGACCTGCACGTGTCCCAGATACAGGGATTCTTCAACATACCCAGCGACAACATGGAGATACTGCCGTTGTTTGCAGAATACATAATCGGCAAGAAGCTAAGGGACATCGTGATTGTCAGCCCGGACGCAGGAGGCACTACCAGGGCAAGGGCGCTGGCAAAGACAGTGAATGCGCCGATTGCCATCGTTGACAAGAGAAGACCGGAGCAGAACATGGTGGCGGTTGAGAACATAATAGGGGATGTAAACGGCAAGACTGCAATACTTGCTGATGACATGATTGACACGGCAGGCTCTGTGGTTGAAGCCGCGAAACTGCTCAAAAGGCACGGCGCAAAGAAAGTTTATGCCCTTGCAACCCATGCAATCCTGTCAGGCAGCGCAATTGAAAGGCTGAAAGGCTCTGAAATAGAGGAAATTGTTGTCACGAATACCATAGAATTGCCTGAAGCAAAGAAATTCAGCAAGCTCAAAGTCATATCTGTAGCCCCTCTTCTGGCTGAAACCATAAGGAGGACTCATGAAGGCACTCCTGTAGAATCAATCTACTCTGCCATGTATGAGAAGCTGCGGAAAAAGGTGAAGAAGTGATTATTGAAGGCATAATGAGCAAACAAATGATTGAAGATGCAGCAGGGTGAAAAAATGGCAGAAATAAGCAAGGAAAACGAGAAAAAGGCGCAGGAACTGTATACACAGCTCCAGATGTACAATGAAAATGCGAAGCAGATCCACAAGCAGCTTCAGATGGTTGAAGGCCAATATGTTGAGCTTGCAGGCACAAGCCAAAGCCTGAAAGAGTTTGGAAAATCCAAAAAAGGCTCTAAAATCCTTGTCCCGCTGAATTCAGGCATCTTTGTTCCGGCAGAGCTTTCAGACAACGATAATCTTGTGGTCAATGTGGGCGCAAACGTGGCTGTCAGCAAGAACGTTGAAAGCACATTAAAGCTTATTGACAGGCAGGTTGAGCAGCTTAAGGAGCTAAGGGACAAGATGGCACTGGACCTGAACAGGATAGTTACACGAGGCTCCATGATTGAAGAAGAGCTGAAAAAGCTGGTGTCAGAATAATACTGGTGGTTTGAGGCATGTTCAAGTTCTTAAAGGAAAAGCTTTCCGGCGCGATTTCCAGGATTTCTGAGAAAATACTCCATAAAGAGGAAGCAGAAGCGCCAAAGGAAGAGGCTAAACAGGAAATCACTGAGGAAAAGCTGCCTGAGGCACGGCCGATAGAAATTGCCAGGCATGAAACTGCGGAAGAAAAGCCAAAGGCGCAGAAAGAGGAGCCCAAGAAAGAGCCTGATGCCGAAAAACTGACTGAGGATAAGCATGACAAGAAGGAAAAGCATGAAGATAAGCACAAGATTAAGCCCATAGAGAAACCGATACAAACAGCATCCAAAGAGCCAAAGATAAAAGAAAAAATTACTCTGCAGGAGCCATATAAGCCGCCTGTGCAGGAAAGGCCAAAAGCCCGTGAGCAGCCTGCAGAAGAAGTGCATGAGAAAAAGGGATTCTTCACAAGGCTCAAGGAAAGCATAACCACGACAAATATCAGCAGCAATGAGTTTGAGGAGCTTTTTGGGGAGCTTGAGCTTGCGCTGCTGGAAAACAATGCCGCTGTTGAGATTATTGACAAGATAAAGGAAGACCTCAAAGAGGCGATTGTTGACAAGCCGATAAGGAGAAGCAACATCGAAGAATCGATAGGGCATGCGCTCAAGGAATCTATAAGCGGGCTTTTCAGCAATTCCGGGTTTGACATTGTCCAGGAAATAAGGAAAAAGGCTGAAAAACCGTATGTGATAGTATTTTTCGGCATAAACGGCAGCGGAAAGACCACTTCGATTGCCAAGATTGCAAGCATGCTAAAGGAAAACAGGATGGACTGCGTGATAGCGGCTGCAGACACTTTCAGGGCTGCCTCAATTGAGCAGCTCCAGATCCATGGCGACAAGCTTAATGTCAAGGTGATAAAGCATGATTACGGCTCTGACCCTGCTGCTGTTGCATTTGACGCGATAAAGCATGCCAAGTCCAGGAATGCAGATGTCGTGCTCATAGACACGGCAGGAAGGATGCACAGCAACAAGAACCTGCTCAAAGAGATGGAGAAGATCGTAAGGGTGGCAAAGCCTGACCTGAAGATATTTGTTGGTGAGAGTATTACGGGCAATGACTGCGTGGAACAGGCAAAGGCTTTCAATGAATCCCTGGGGATAGATGGCATAATACTCTCAAAGCTTGATGTTGATGAGAAAGGAGGGGCTGCTGTGTCTGTAAGCTATGCCACAAAAAAGCCTATACTTTACTTCGGCACAGGGCAGGAGTACAAGGACTTGAAGAAATTCGAGGCTGAGATGGTTGTAAAGAATCTGGGGTTGGCGTAGAACCATTAACTTGGCTCAGTAAGAAAAACACCCCAAATTTCATTAGCTATCATTTGCAAGTCTTTTTTGCTTGCATCGCCTAAAATCGTGATGTTTATTACATCTCCCGGTCCGATACTGGCTAACATGACATCAATAATGCTATAAAGCTTAATAGGTCGTTCCGTTTCACCACTTTTTTAATAGCATAGATGGACAAAGCCATCTGTTTTCAACCTTTTGTAAGTGGAGAATAATCTTGCTGCAGGTCTTGCGTGCATATTGTAGGAAACAATATGTTCTGCGGTAACTAATGGTTATAGAGAGTTTTGAAAAAAGTGGTTTTTCGTATAAAAATTATTTTTCTCTGACTTAAAAACAGAAAAAGAATTCTGCTTCTTGTTTTTCTCTCAGA
>JACOZO010000019.1 GCA_016181325.1 Candidatus Woesearchaeota archaeon
GGGCAGCAGCAGATGCTCGCAATCGGAAGGGGGCTGGTCGGCAAGCCGAAACTATTGCTCCTTGACGAGCCGTCTCTTGGGCTGGCGCCGAAAGTAATGAAAGAGCTTTTTGAGAGAATACTTGGCATAAGAAAGCACGGGGTTACTGTGCTGATGGTTGAGCAGAATGCAAAGCAGGCAACTGCAATTGCAGACAGGATTTTCGTGATGGAAGACGGGAAAATCGCATTGCAGGGCGGCAAAGAGATCCTTAAAAGCGGGATGCTGCAGCATGTCTATATGGGCGGAAGATGATTAATAATAAATCCACTGCCTAAGTTTTTCTGCAAAACATTTAATAAACCTTGTTTTTTATTCTAAATTATGAAAACTTCTATAAAAGAAGACTCCGACAATCCAGTCATTAACATAGTATTTGACACTTTAAACAAGAACAAGCAGGCGCTTGTCTTCTTCAACACGAAAAAATCTGCTGAGAAGGCTGCTGAAGACATTGCAAAAAGGATAAAGAAAGACGATATGGCTTTAAAGGAGCTTGCCAGTGACGTCCTCAAGGCGCTGCCAAGGCCCACAAGGCAGTGCGAAAGGGCTGCTTTGTGCGTTGCAAAGGGGATTGCATTCCATCATTCGGGGCTTACAAGCAGGCAGAGGAATCTTGTTGAGGAGAATTTCAGGAAAGGAACAATCAAGATAATATGCTGCACTCCAACCTTGGCCTACGGGCTGGATTTGCCGGCTTATCGGGCAATAATAAAGGACCTGAGGAGATTCAGCCAGCGCGGGCTTACATGGATACCTGTGCTGGAATACCTGCAGATCTGCGGGAGGGCTGGAAGGCCGTCTTATGACAGCGAAGGCCAGGCAATTGCCATTGCAGCGACAAATGCCGAAAAGGAGAAGATAATCGAGAAGTACATCAACGGGGAGCCCGAGGAAATCTACTCAAAGCTTGCAGTCGAGCCTGTGCTCAGGATGCACGTGCTTTCTCTCATAGCCTCTGACTTCACGACAACAAAAAAGCAGCTTATTGATTTCTTCAGGGGGACTTTCTATGCGCACCAGTTCAAGGACATAAGGAGGATAACCACAACCATCAGCAAGATAATCGGCATGCTTGATGAGTGGGAATTCATAATAAGATCGGGCAATGATGAGTTCCAAAGCGCTGACGAAACTGATGACGAGAAATACAAATCCACTTTGCTGGGCAAGAGGGTGGCTGAGCTTTACATCGATCCATTGACTGCCTACCATATCATAAGCTGCATCAAGGAGTCTTCCGGGAAAAAGCTGAATGAATTCTCGGTCCTTCAGATGATCAGCCATACAGACGAGCTGAGGCCCCTGCTGAAAGTCGGCATAAAGGAGCATGACTATGTGCAGGAGGAATTGCTGAAAAGGCACCAGTTTTTGCTTGAGCAGGAGCCCTCAATGTACGAGCCTGAATATGACGAATTCCTGAACTCCGTGAAAACAGCGCTAATGTTCGATGAATGGGTAAATGAGAAAGATGAAGACTTCCTGCTTGAGAAATTCAACATAACGCCAGGGGAGACAAGAAGCAAGATAGATAGGATGGACTGGATGCTCTACGCCACTTCAGAGCTCTGCAAATTATTGCACTATCAGTATGTGATAAAGGAGATAATAAGGCTCAGGCTAAGGGTAAGGTATGGAATAAAGGAAGAATTGCTTTCATTGGTAAGGCTGCAGGGCATAGGAAGGGTAAGGGCCAGGATGCTGTTCAGGAACAAGATAAAGGACCTGAGCGACGTGAAGAACGCTGAACTATCCGTGCTGAAGCAGCTGCTTGGGGAGAAAATAGCCGTTAGCGTCAAGAACCAAGTCGGGCAGGGGGATGTTCTGCAAGAGAAAGAACTGGAGAATGCGAAGCTGGGGGAGTGGGAGTGAATAGGATTATCCATCCAAAGAAAATTGGCGATAGATTTTTATATTAGGGTTATTGCAATAATACTATGAGCGAAACAACATTTCAGAAACAGGTACTGCTTAAATTAGACAGCATGGAAAAAAATATCCATAATATCCTTGAGTATATTGAAGACTCTAAATTAAGCAGTGACGAGAAAAATCTTCTTCAGGAAAGCTATAAGAACGAGAAAGAAGGGAAATTAATATCCAGCAGTGAATTGGCCAAGAAGCTGAGATTATGAGTTTTTCTGTTAATTATGACTGTCAGCCTGAGAAATTCTTAAGCAAGCTAGACAAGCACATAGCTAAAAGAATAATGGACAAGATTGAATCTGTTTTGGCTGAGAATTCTGTGCCTCACAACGCAGTTTCAATAATTCCTATCTCCCGACTATCCTCACAATATCAACAGTTCTCTTTGAGTACCCCCACTCATTATCATACCAAGCCACGACTTTCACGAAATTGCCGTCAATCACGTTTGTGAGCTGGGAGTCAAAGATTGAGGAATAAGGGTTTGTGATGATGTCTGCTGAGACAATGGGGTCTTCAGTGTACTGCAGGACGTCTTTCAGTTTCGTGTCTGCTGCCTTCTTAAATACATTGTTTATTTCCTGTATTGTCGTTGATTTACTGATTTCGCATACAAAATCAGTCACTGAGCCGGAAGGAACGGGAACCCGCAAAGAGATGCCGTCCAATTTGCCTTTCAATTCCGGAATCACTTCTGCAACAGACTTTGCAGCGCCGGTTGTTGTAGGAATTATTGAAACTGCTGCTGATCTTGCCCTTCTCAAATCCTTGTGAGGGGCATCCACCAGCCTCTGGTCTGCCGTGTAGGCATGGACAGTTGTCATAAATCCCCTGACAACTATGAAATTGTCATGCAGCACTTTCACAACAGGCGCCAAACAATTAGTGGTACAGGATGCATTTGAGATGATATGGTGGCTTTTTTTGTCATATTTATCATCGTTTACACCCTTAACAATTGTTATGTCAGGGCCTTTTGCAGGGGCGCTTATTATCACCTTCTTGGCCCCGGCTTTAAGGTGCTTGGCTGCGCCGTCCCTGTCTGTAAAAAAGCCCGTTGACTCTACAACAACATCGACTTTGATGTCCTTCCAGGGCAGCTTTTCAGGGTCTCTCTCAGCCAATACCCTGATTTTCTTCTTGTCTATGGTCAAGGTATTTTCTGAGAATTCCACAGTGCCGTCGTACACGCCATGCACAGAATCATACTTGAAGAGATGAGCCAAAGTTTTTGTGTCAGTAATGTCGTTGACAGCAACCCAGTTGATATCCTTGTCTTTTATTATGATTGTATGAAATCAAATTCACCAAAGCAGAATAAATAATCAAAAATTTATGGCTTTAATTTCTTATCTTTATCAGCAACATAAACCGTCCTTGTAGGGAATGGTATCCCTATCCCAGCCTTATTCAAGGCATTGTAGATATCCTCTATTGCAAGGGCTTTTGTGTCAAATTTTACCTCAAATGATTTTACCCAGAACAATGCCCTGAACTTGAGCGCAAAATCGCTCATCTCTGTCATCAGGACTTTAGGAGCAGGCTCTTTAATGACATCCGGAAGCCTTTCTATGACGCCCATGACAACCTTTCTGACTTTAGCGGGCTCAGAGCCATATTCCACCCCGAAATCAATCGCTACCCTGACATTTGCAGGCTGAGTAAAATTAAGTATCCTTGAATCGGCAAGCTTTCCATTGGGTATTGTTACAAACTCTCCGTCCCATGTCTGGATTTTGGTGCTTCTCAGCCCTATATCCATAACTGAGCCCATTGTTTCATTGTCAAGCTTTATCTTGTCTCCGACCTTAATGCTCTTGTCCAGAATTATTGACACGCCGCCAAATATATTGGCCAGAGAGCTCTGGAGGGCAAACGCAACTGCCACACCTGCAATGCCAAGGCTTGTCAATAACGGGCCTATCTGGATGCCCCATATCGGCAGCACAAAGAGAAGCCCGATTATTGAAATGAAAATCCTTGAGAACTTATGGAATACCGGAAGAATCTGGTCGTCAAGCTTTGATTCAGTTTTTTGGGCTATTTTTTTGCCCCAGTTGTCAATTATTATGTCTATGACGGCAATTGCTATGTATGTTACTACAACTACAATCAATGATGACAAAAAGTGCTGCACGGGATTCAGGATGCTTTCCTTTATGCCCAAAGGAAGGACTGCGATCCTTATGCCGATGAAAAGCAGAATCCATGAGAGCGGCTTGTTAATCTTCCTGATTATCAGGTCGTCAACTTCTGTCTTTGTCTTTTTTGTCAGCCTGAGTATGAATTTTTCAAATAATATCACAACAAATTCCGACAACAGGAAGAAGGCTACCAGAACAATAATTGAGTAAATGTACTTGTTCTGCTGCAATAATCCGATTAACTGTTCAAGCGGCATTTTAACAAAAATATCGGTGTCTAATTTTTAAATGTTGCTGTTGATCTTAGACTCTGTTGCTACAAAGTCCCATAGATAACTATTTATACCCTAATAGTTTTATAGCTATTAGGTGAAATCAATATGCCGGATAAATTCAATGTAGTAGTGGAACAGGGGGAGGATGGATACTTAATCTCCGAGGTAGTAGAATTACCTGGTTGCCATACGCAAGCCAAGACTTATGACGAACTTATTAAGAGAACCAAGGAAGCT
>JACOZO010000020.1 GCA_016181325.1 Candidatus Woesearchaeota archaeon
TTCTTATGCACAAATGCATAGTCATACCCTATGTATCCAATCAGCAGGATTATGATCAGAAGATAGGCAGCCTTTTCTATCTTTTTCATGTTGAATCTGAAAGAAATCTCCTTTACATCATCATTCCTTTGCGGCGTGCTGATGTCAATGTTCAGCTTCGGCCTCGGCGATTCAAGGGCTGCCGGCTTGCCCTTCGGCGCATTCTTCTTCGATTTCTGCGCCTTGATGTCCTGCTCAAGATCCTTCAGCAACTGGTCAACCATAAGATTAATTTAAGCCTTATTTATTTAAATTTATCGGAATGACTGGGCAGCGTTCAAAATGTAGGTTAGCAGCTTTGAGGTCAAAGTTCCTTAAACTAGTGATAACAAGCTGACAAGGGGGAAGTCCCTTACGGGGAATGTCAGCTTTAAATGAATACGTAAAGAACTTTGAAGCTGCTAACCCTTGCGAAGCAAGATTTTGAACGCTGCCAGAATGCCTGTTGAGTCTATCTCGCCTTTCCCTGCGCCATTACCTTTTCCATGGCTTTCCTTATCTCCCTGGCGCTTCCAAGGTAATAATGCCTTACAGGCTTCAGCTTTTTATCCAGCTCATAGACCAAAGGGATTCCTGTAGGTATGTTCAGATTCACGATTTCCCTGTCAGAAATATTGTCAAGATGCTTCATAATTGCCCTCTGGCTGTTCCCATGCGCCACAATCAAGACTTTCTTGCCTGTCCTGATCATCGGCGCGATTTCCCTGTTCCAGTAAGGCATTACCCTTTTCACCGTGTCCTTGAGGCACTCTGCTGTAGGTATTTCATTTCTGCCCAGTCCCCTATATCTTATGTCATTTCCGGAATACCTTTTATCAGTCTTTTTCAGCGCAGGCGGCCTTACGTCATAGCTTCTCCTCCATGACTTGACCTGCTCTTCCCCGTATTTCTTTGCCATCTCCGACTTGTTGAGCCCCTGCAAGGCCCCATAATGCCTTTCATTGAGGCGCCATGAGTTTTGGACAGGAATCCACATCATGTCCATTTCATCCTGGATGAGCCACAAAGTCCTGATTGCCCTTTTCAAAAACGACGTGTATGCAATGTCAAAAGCATATCCTTTTTGCTTCAACACTTTTGCGGCTTTTTTCGCTTCCTCAATCCCCTTTTCAGAAAGATCGACATCAGTCCATCCGGTAAACCTGTTCTCCCTGTTCCAGGTGCTTTCCCCGTGCCTGACCATTACGAGTTTATGCATATTTAATTCTCTTAAATCTTGCCTTGCTTCCCAGCTCCTCCTCAATCCTCAGCAGCTGGTTGTATTTTGCATTCCTGTCGCTCCTTGCCGGCGCCCCAAATTTGCTCTGGGTTGCCGCCGAGCCCACGGCAAGGTCTGCTATAAAATTATCCTCTGTTTCGCCTGAGCGGTGGCTTATTATTACATTCCATTTATTTTTGACTGCGATATTGGCGGCGTCAATTGCTTCCGTGACCGTGCCTATCTGGTTGACTTTCAGAAGCAGGGCGTTGCATGCCCTGTGGTCGAGAGCCATCTTTATCCTTCCGATATTAGTGACAAGCAAATCGTCGCCGACAAGCTGGACTTTGTTCCCTATCTCCCTGTTGAGCAGGCTCCATCCCTCCCAGTCATCCTCTGCCATGCCGTCTTCTATCGAGACTACAGGATATATATCTATCAGCTCCTTGTAAAGGTCTATCATTTCCCCCGCGCTCATTGATTTCTTGCCAATGGTGTATTTTCCATTCTGGTAAAATTCCGAAGAGGCTGCATCTAATGCAAGGGAAATCTTATTGCCATATCCTGCTTCTTCTATGCATCTCTGCAGGAATTCCAGCCTTTCCCTGACACCTTCAATGGGCGCTATGAACCCGCCTTCTGCCGTCACGGACACTGCCTTGTAGCTGTATTTCTTCTTTATTGCATTTTTTATTGAATGGTAAGTTTCCATGCCTGCAATAAGGCTTTCTGAGAATGACCTGAAGTTGTAGGGGATGATCATGTACTCCTGGACGTCATTTTCAGCGCCCACATGCGCGCCGCCGTCAAGGATGTTCATCTGCGGAACAGGCAGGACAAATTCCTTTGCGCCGGCTATTCTGCTTATGTGCCTGTACAAAGGCAATTTTGAAGATATGGCTCCTGCCTTGCAAATCGCCATTGAAACTGCAAGGATTGCGTTTGCGCCCAGGCTTGACTTGTTTTCAGTGCCGTCCAGCTCAATCATGAGGTTGTCCAGCCGCCTCTGGTCCCTGCAGTCTTCCCCAACTAATTTCTTTGAGATTACTTTGTTGATGTTGCCAACAGCCTTCAGGACTCCCTTGCCGGAAAGCCTTTTGCCACCATCCCTAAGCTCCAGCGCTTCATGCTTTCCTGTTGAAGCTCCGCTTGGGACCATTGCCATCCCTGAGCCTGAATTAGTTACTACAACAGCTTCAACTGTGGGGTCGCCTCTTGAGTCAAGGACTTCCCTTGCATGGATTTTTCTGATTTTTGGCAATATCAACCCTCTTCTTACAATACTTCCTTTAACTACTTAAATAAATACATTTCTATATTGGTAACTGCCTTCGAAACATATATAAATAAAACTCAAATCAGATGTAGAATGAGCAGGAAGAAGGAAGAGCAGGAAATGCAGGATAAGCTCCAGCAGGAGATCTACAGGATCAGGCTTCCAAAGCCTCCTCAGACTTTTGGCATTCTGGAGCAGAGATTAGGGGGCTCAAGGATGCGCGTGCGTTGCTTGGACGGCAAGACAAGGATATGCAGGATCCCCGGCAGATTCAAGAGGAAATTATGGGTGAGGGAAGGCGACATCCTTATAGTTGAGCCGTGGGAATTCAGCGGCGACGAAAGGGGAGACATACTTCTGAAGTACTCGCCCACTCAGGTTTCGTTCCTGCAGAAGAAAGGCTATCTGAAGAAGCTCGACGATTTCCAGGAATTCTGAAAATTATTATCAGGCAGTTACACTTTTACCACTTTCTGATGGAAATGTTTAAATATAAAATAGCTGTCCAAATTTCTTAAAAATGGGACGATATAATTTCAGTTTTTTGCTGATAAGCATAATTCTTCTCGTTTCTCTGGTAGGCATGACTTTCATAGTTTTTGACCTTCACAGGATTTTCTTCGCTGTCGAATTCATCCTGCTTGCAGTCTTCATACTTCTGGCTGCAATAGGCGTGACTGCGCTGTATTTTGACAAGTCATGGGGATGGACGTGGCTGGCCG
>JACOZO010000021.1 GCA_016181325.1 Candidatus Woesearchaeota archaeon
CTGACGAAAGGACAGCCGCACTTCTCATGCCGCCGAAAGCGGCTTCGATTTTTGGTAGTTTCCCATAGGAAACCCAGAAACGCAAATCCGGATTGTCTGTTGCGTTTCGCTGAAGCTTTTTAATGCCGAGCCAAAGGCGAGGTCGTTAAAAAGGTTTGGGGCGTGTGAGGGACTATCACAAATACTTGAAGTGCGAGGATTACTGTCCCCCCTGAATATTTTGATTCTTAATGATCCTATCTTAATGCGTTTAATCCTGATGCCTAAAACAACAAATTTTAAAAACAAGGGTGAAAATCAGCTTATTGTGCTCCCATGGTGTAGTCCGGCCAATCATTTCGGATTTTCGTGGCTAGAAAATCCCAATATGCTGGTCGAAAATATCCGAAGACTCGGGTTCAAATGAGCAATCTGGAAGTCCCGATGGGAGCATTTTTTATTTCTGCACAGATAAGTTTAATAATAAGCTCTGTCAGGAATAATACACAAAATGGCATCTGGATACTTCTACAGGAGCGGAGATGTCATTTATAAGTTTCCAGCCCGTCCGGAGCCGTTCGGCGGCAATATAAGGCATGAAGGGCTTTTCCTGACGACGAAAGGCGGCGGTCAAAGAAAAATCGAGCTTGACGGAATGTCTTTCGACAGGACTCCAAGGACCATGGCAAGATCTTTTGGAGGGTTCATACAATTGGATGAAAACGATCCTGAGCATACCGGTGTTTTTCCCGCAGTCGTGGAAGCCCTGGGAGGCAAAGCTGAAAATAGGACTCCTTTTCCAAGGGGGCCGGGGCAGGATGACCAGTCAGTTGAAAGCGAGGCATATGCAGATTATACGGCAGGCGTCAATGACTTACTGATGCAATGGCATAACCTTGAAGGGCAGCACCCATTGTCAAGCGAGCTGGCCGGCTGGTACTCATCGCGGGCTTTCAACGGGCCGCATCTTTGGAAGCTTGAGCAGATTTCCGGCGAGAGCCCTCTGGTGGATGAGGCAAGACCTATTATCGCAGAGAACCATATTGTAACTTATGCCGCCAGAGAGCCATTTGCCCGCGCAATCCATTACAAAATTCACTTCTACAGCCCCGGAGCAGCATCACATTTTGTCAGGGACGTGGCAAGGGGGACGTACGGACCAAAGAACTGGCTGAATGTTTCTGACAACCTTTTCATGAGCGGCCTTGTAAGGACAGGCGACGGCCAGATGGTAGAATGCGGGGAATGGGATGACAAGAGGGGCGCGTATGATTTTCTCACCATTGGAGCCAGAAATGGCTCGGACAGCTATCTTCATCTGGCGCCGGACACTCCTGCACAGTATTTTGTCGAGGTTGTGAAAGGCCTGGCTAACGAAGAATTTGACCACGGAGCCGGATTGCTGAGGGTTGCGCAGAAAACTGGTCTGGAAGCTGTGATTGACGCATTCGTCGAACATCTTGATGTCCCGGATGGCTTCAAATTTCCTGTGAGAAAGGCTGCATGATGTTCACTGATTATTGATTTTTTTTACTTTTTCCGCCAAAACCTTTATAAACATGGGTTTTGCGCTTTGCTTTACCGATGGATAAGCCGGCCCAGGCTTGCTTATGCTGGAGGGAAAGAGATAATTCTTTTCATTCAGCTTTATCCGATTTAATTTTCACAAATGGCAAGGATGTATTCGAGGAGAAGGGGAAAATCAGGCTCAAAGAAGCCTGTAAAGAAGTCAGTTCCAAGCTGGGTCCCTCTGAAGGCCAAGGAAGTGGAGCTGCTCATCGCGAAGCTTTACAAGGAAGGCTCTTCTCCCTCGCTGATCGGGCTGATACTGAGGGACACTTACGGCATCCCTGACGTGCAGGTGCTGTGCGGCAAAAGCATAACAGGGATACTGAGCGACAAGAAAATAAAGCTTGAAGTGCCTGAAGACCTCTCATCCCTTATCAAGAAGTTTGCTGCTGTCAAGAAGCACCTTGAGAACAACAGAAAGGACCAGTCAGCCAGAAGGGGCCTGCTTATTACTTCTTCTAAAATCAAGAAGCTTGTGAAGTACTACAAGAGGACGGGCAAGCTGGATGAGAAGTGGAAGTTCGATCCCGAGAAGGCAGGGTTCTTTTTGGAGTAGGTAAGTTAACAGTTCTAAATTCAATATATTTATAAATAATCTTTGGTAAATCCTCTTTATGTCAATTTATGAAACATTAAGACAGTGGGGATTTTTTCAAGTAATAATCCCTTTCTTGATTATATCCTTTATAGCCTATCTGATAATATCAAAATTGCTAAAAGAAAAGATTCTAAAATGGCTGTCAAACTATATCAAAAGTGACACTTTGTCAAAATGGATTTTTATTATTTTAAATTTAATTATTTCACTTTTCATTGGAAGATTCATAAATGTTTATCTTGTCCAGAAATTATTTTTTTATTAGGATACTTTTTTCAATATCCTTAATCTTCCTGACAACACCCTCTATAACCTCATCCGGCGTGGAAGCTCCTGCTGAAACTCCCACTGTATTTTTCCCTTCAATCCATTCCTTCTGCAGCTGCCCTTCTGACTGGATGAAATGTGTCTCGACTCCCAAAGACCTGCATTTTGCCGCGAGCTCTTTCGTGTTGCTGGAATTTTTCCCGCCAATCACTATCATGACATCGGATTTTCTGGCGATTTCCTCGGTGTCAGTCTGCCTCTGCTTTGTGGGCATGCATATCGTGTCCACAAAGCCGTATTTTATATCAAGATTCTTCATATTCAATGGAATCTCAGCAAATTTATAATCAGAATTTGAATTAATATTTTTAATTAATTGTGAATATCCGTCCACTGACATTGTTGTCTGCGATATTATGGCAACTTTACTGAAATCATTTTTTTTAATGTATTCCACAACTGAATTATAATGCTCAGGCTCTTCCACGATAAATGTGTCTTTCCCTTTCAGATGATAGCTTGTCCCTATTGCTTCAGGATGATTATGCTTGCCGAATAAAATAACTTCATAGTCGCTGTTTTTCAGCCTGATTGCGACATTGTGGACTAAAGTAACAAGCGGGCAGGTCGCGTCATTGAGATTCCTGCCTTTTGCAATTGACTTTTTCTCAAGATTTGCGTAAGTGGTCCCCGGCTCCCCGTGGGCCCTGAGGACAGTGACAGCATTGTCAGGGATATCCTCGATCTTTTCCGCGAAGACAAGCCCTTCATTTTCCAGGTCGCTTATTACCTTTTCATTGTGCACAAGCTGGCCGAATACGT
>JACOZO010000022.1 GCA_016181325.1 Candidatus Woesearchaeota archaeon
GGTCTTTCTTGTCGTAGACTACGTTGCTCAATGATCTCAGGGAAAATTCTATGGTCGGATTCTTTCCCTTGTCAATCTGCTGCACCAGATCCTTTCCAAGCTCTTCAAGCTTCTTCTGCGGTTTCTCTTCTTTCATCTTCATCCGAGCCTTCCTTCTTGCCGAATTTCATCCTGAACTTCTCGTCATCGGCATCCTCTTCCGAGAATATTTCTTTTTCTATCTCTGGCTTCACCAGCATTTTTTTCAGGCCTTCCAGAATCTTGCTCCTGTTGGCGCCTGCCAGCTGCGCAAGCGAGTCCGCAACTTCAGGAATGTATCTCTCGAACATATTTGCCCTTTCAATCTGCGAGTGTATCTTCGTCTTCTTCCTCACATAAGAGCCGAGCTGCCTTCCGCAGTCCTGCAGGGCAAGCTTTACCTCCTTCATGATTTCCTGGTAATGCGCAATCGCTTCCTTGCTCTCGCTGGTGAACGGCACCCATACAGAAGACATGTGTATCAGTATGACGGCAGGGCCTATAGGAATAGAATCCCCGCTCTGCTGCAGGCCGTATGGCTTCCAGCTTGTCTCTGTCAGCGATTTTGTCATTGAGCATGCCCCTTCCTGGTACAGCAAGGGAACCCTGTTTGCAAACCTCAGTATCGTTATTTTTTCCTCTTTTGGTATTTCGCCGCCATAAGCCACTCCGGCCTCGATTATGAACGGATTTCCCCTGTACACTGCCGGCGGCCTTGATGTTGAGCAGTAGAATTCAGCCCTTATCTCCTTCCTAAGGCCCTTCTCAAGAAGCTCTTTTCCTATCGGGCTGAGGCAGTCTGTCGGCGGGGCAATAAGCTTTGTCTTCTGGATGCCCTCAATTAGCTTCTCTGCAAGCTCGCGTGTTATCTGGACCGGTTTTGTATCTGTCTTTATGCCTGCATTGCTGCATATCTCCTTGGCTGTCTCGCTGCCTACCCTTGAAAACTCAGATGTGAGGAAACTCTGCAAAGTCCTTGATGAGGTCATTGAAAGCATGTTGATGAGCATGCCCAGCTCCACGCCGTAGGGATGGGGCTTGATTGGCACAGCCTTTTTAGGCATCTGGTCTATGCCCCTTGCATAGATTGTCTGCTCGGCCTTCGGGTTTGTATAGACCAATGTAACGTGAGGGTTAATGACGGCGGTCTGCTTGAGGTACTCGTCAACAGACTGCCTTCCCTTGAGATATTCCGCCTCCAAGTCTATTTCAACCCTCGTCCCATGGTCCTTCTTCCATTCGACCACTTCTTCCTTGGTTATCTTGGGCTGGTTCTTCTGCGTGTCAATGTTAAGCTCATAATAGTTTGCAGGGTGCTTTGGCGAGATTTTCGATGTTATCCTGGCAGGCGTGCCGACTGTGAGCTGCGAGTAAAGCACAGCAGCGCTTATGCCGATTCCCTGCTGGCCCCTTGATTGCTTCAGGGTGTGGAACTTGCTGCCGTACAGCAGCTTTGCAAAAATATTAGGTATCTGGTTTTTGACTATGCCAGGCCCGTTGTCCTCGACTATGATACGGTACTTGAATTCGCTGAGCTGTACCATCTCAACCTGGATCTCAGGAAGAAAATCCCCCTCTTCGCACGCGTCCAAAGAGTTGTCAACAGCCTCCTTGATGGCCATAAGCAAAGCTTTTCTTTTGCTGTCAAATCCAAGAAGATGCCTGTTCTTTGTGAAGAATTCAGCTACTGAAATCTCCTTCTGCATTTTTGCAAGCTCATGCGCTAACGTATCGTCTGCCATAATTCTGGTTTTGATGGGCTGTTTTTATTTCTTTTTATAATTTACATCTCCATATATTTTTTTCGCTTGAGGTCCCTTCTTCTCTTTTCAAGCAATTTGTAGACGCTTGAATGGGTCGCACCCCTTAACAGGGATTCTATTGCCTGCCTTGCAGCAGCGACATTCTCCGGCAGCCCCAGCATGCTTATTGTCTTGCCTGCGACTGATATATAGGACTCTGTAAGTTCCTCAATGAGCTGCCTCGACTTCCCTTCCCTGCCAATGACCCTGCCTTTCAGTCTAAGCATGGTCTCCTTTGATTTTCCGGAATAATCCTGCATGTATATAACCTCAAACACATAATCCTGCTTGAGAAGCAATTGCGCCACTTCAGGGTTGAACCCGCGGCCAATGGCCTTGATTATCTCCCTTGCGGTGTAGAGCCCCAATGCATCCTTTCCTGTCACAAAGATGTCCCCTTCCCTGGAGTCAATATTTATTTTTGTTGAAGTTGCATCTTCCATGTCCTTCTTGACAGAGCCATCTTTGCCTATAAGGACTGCTATCCTCGATTTAGGTATCCTTAGCTCGTATGAGAACTCTTCCATAATCCTTTGAAAGGCAGTGAATTTTTAAAGGTTGTGCAACAATTTATTTCTTTTTCAAAATTCTTATTACCATAACAACCCCAACCACAAACACGGGAAAGCTGAGCAGCTGCCCCATTGTAAAGTAGCCAAACAGGAATCCGACCTGCTCATCCGGCTGCCGCACAAGCTCAACCAATGTTCTCAGCAGTCCGTACATAGACACAAACGACCAAAACATAACTCCTTTTGGCAGCTTTTTGTCCTTTATTACCCATAATACGCCAAAAATAAGAATATTTTTGAAAGATTCAAACAATTGCGAGGGGTATCTGCAGCCTTTTGGAGGGTCTGTAAGATACTTGCTGTTTTCGTAGTTGATGCAAAACCCAGAATTGGTCAATCTTCCGACCAGTTCGCCGTTTATCAGATTTCCAATCCTTCCAAGCGCAAGCCCAAGTGCGGCAGGAATCACCATCAGGTCGGCAATATCATAGAATGCAATGTTTTTCTTCCTGCAGAAATAATATGTCGCAATTATCGTCCCCAATAATCCTCCATGAAAAGACAGGCCGCCATGCCATACGGCAAATATGTCAAGCGGATTCTTCAGGTAGAAGCTTAGGTTGTAGAATAGCACATACCCAATCCTTGCCCCTGCTATCACTCCAACTATATTGTAGGTAAGGAGGTCCGCAATATCATCCTTGCTTAATGCTATCTCTTTTCTTTTTGCAAGATAATTTATTACAAAATATGCCAGTATAAAGCCGATTGCATAGAAAAGCCCGTAGTATCTTATCTCAAAAGGGCCTATGTCAAGCAAGACAGGGTTTATGTTGTGGTAAAACATGCTATTTTGCACCCCTGGCCACGGCAAGGTAAAAGCCTCGAAGACGTACATAATGGCTGCTGCATAAGGAGTCATACTAAGCCAAATATACAGCAATGAATAAGGGATTGACAATAATGCAATCAGGACAAATGAGGGCAGCACTATTTCCAGATACATCCTGCGGCTTTTGGTGTAGTTTATTCCTGACAGCAGGCTTTCCTTTATGTCAAATCCGGATGAAAATGCGGAATGCGCGGAATTAAGGAAGACATACGCCAATACGAGATATGGAATCACAACAACCAGCAAGACGGGAAGGGCAAAGCCCTCTTTTGCGTTTGCAAGGATGAATGCCGCAATCCATGAAGTTGCGAGCATGACCATGAATATTGCAATATTCAGCAGGAAGAACCTGCCAAGCCTTTCCATGCTGAATCCCCTCTTTAAAATCCCAGTCTTCAGCACTTCAAGCACGCACCACTTGAAAAAAGAATACAATGACAGCAGGAA
>JACOZO010000089.1 GCA_016181325.1 Candidatus Woesearchaeota archaeon
TTTGGTTTTACTACAAATATATTCTCCAAAAAATTACCGATCAATTTTCTTCCGTTATTTTCATATTCCTTTTTTGCGGAATCAAAATCAGAGATTAATCTTTGCCTGTCCAGCTTCTTCAAGTCAGAATCTGTCACAATCCATTCATTAAACATCTTCTCAGTGAGTTCCAGATGCCCCTGGATGCCGTAAGCGTTCTTTCCGACTTTTACAGCCTGGTTGGCGCAGTGCTTTCCTGCTGCAAGAAGCTGCATTCCTTCTGCCAAGCCAATTGTTTCTCCATGAAGCTGGAAAATCTTCAGGCGAGAGTCCATCCCTCTGAACATAGGATCATTTTTTCCTCCATCTGTAAGCTCAATCTCGTAATATTTGCCGTCATTATGCTTTACCCCTATTTCCTTCACAGGGTTTTTAAAAACATTTCCGCCTGCTGCCTTAACCAATGCCTGCATGCCAAGGCAGATGCCTAAATAAGGAGTATCAGAGCCAATCGCTTCCCTTATTCTTGCCAGCTCATGGTTCATCTTGACAGTTGAGTCGTTTGCAGAATCAGGGCCTCCAAGAACTATGACAGCAGAATAATCTTCAGCGCTTGGAAATAAATTGCCTTTGTCCAGATCGGCAATGTCATAAGAAATGAATTTTTCTTTTAGTATTGTTTCAATGATGCCAGGGCCTTCTGTTATGGAGTTTTTTACTATGAGGAGTTTTTTGGGTTTCATTTCTTGCTTAATTTCGCTTAATAACTAATCACATCTAATTGCCTAATATTTTCAAAATGCTTTTTATTTCTTGTTAAGATTTTATTAATCCCGTTTGCTAGCAATATTCCGGCTATTGTGCAATCAAATTGCTCTATGGACTTCCCAAGTTTCTTTAGTTCCAAAGAGATTTTTGCAGCCTTTTTGCATGAAATATTGTCTAAAGGCAGCACTGAATAGAGATTAAATAAGGAATCATAATATTCTTCTTCAGATTTATCATGCCTGCTTTCAAAATCCAAGCCGAACATAAGCTCAAGATAGCTGATTTGATTTAAGACGACTGTATCATCAATTTGCTCCAGCAATCTAATCAATGCAGGATCATCCCTAAACAAGTCAATTATTGCAGAAGTATCAAGGCCGATCATTTTCTGTAACTTTCCATTCTTTTGGCTGTTTCTTCGACCCTCTTATTAAAAGAATTCCTGAACTCCTTCATTCTTTTCTCTTTTTCGTCCCAATCCAGATTTTTCAATGCACCTGCAAACCTTAAAAGGCTTTTTGCAGAGCCTTTTTCGTATTTATTTTCCTTTAGCTCAAGAATGACATCCGAGAAACTCTTGTCTTTAGACTTGAAGCTTTTCAGGAATTCGTATGCTTATTTCTTTATTGATATGTTTATGCTTGGCATGAGTACTCATAGTGTGTACATATATAAAAATCTTCCTATCATTTTTACTCAGATCTGCAATTCCTTCTTCCAGAACTCGCATATGACCTGTGTCTTCTTCGACGCAATGCCGGTATATTTCTCTATGTTTTCTATGATGTCGGTCTGCTTTTTGCTGAATTTTGAGATATAAGGCTGGATTTTCTGGTCATTTTTCACCAGATCAAAAAGCCTTTTTCCGGTTTTCCGGGATTCAAGGGTCTTCTCCCTGACATACTCATGCGCATCCGGATGGCCTAATGCAGCAAGGATGATATACAAGGGCTCGGCCGCAATCATGCCCCTGGTGGAATCAAAATTCCGCTTCATGTTGCCCTTGTCAACAGCAAGCTTGCCCATTACATTGTTCATCCTTATCACAGAAACGTAAAAGCCCGCCAAAATCTCGGGTATGAAGCGCATTGAAGCGGAATTGGTGAGATCTCGCTGGTGCTCGGAAATCTGGTCCATGTACATTGTAGTCATCCTAGGCATGAATTCCTTCCACATGCCTTTTATGTTCTCAAAGTTTATCGGATTCCTCTTCTGCGGCATTGTGGAGGAGCCTACCTGCTTCTCCTCGAAATGCTCGCCTACCTCGGCAATCTCGCTTCGCTGGAGATGGCGCATATCATCTGCCAGATTGGCAAGCACCCCAAAGCATGAAATGACTGAGCTAAGGTAATCGACCATGTATTCAGGCTCGACTATCTGCGTCGACGTAGGAGAAGGCTTCAAGCCCAGCTCGTTCATGACTTCGCTCTCGAATTTCATCGGCTCGTCGAAGAACAATGAGGATGCGTTGTATGCGCCCACTGCGCCTGACAGCTTCCCGCGCAGATTGCTCCCTGCTTTTTTAATTGCCAGGATCCTGCTGCCGAGCCTGCTCACGTAATGCGCAAGCGCAAACCCGAATGTGATGGGCTCTGCATGCTGGCCGTGAGTTCTTCCAATCTGGAGCGTGTCTTTTTCCCGCAGGGCTATGCTGAGCAGGTTCTTTTCAAGATTAACCATGGCAGGAAGCAGGATGTTATTGGTAAAATCCCTGTACCTTGCGGCATCCGCCGTCGCGATTATGTCATAGCTTGTCGTGGTGAAATGGACAAAAGGCTTTGCCTCATTGCTGACTTTGGCCCTCAGGGAATTTGCAAGCGCCCTCATGTTGTGCTTTATCCGGTCTTCCTCATCATAGACTTCCTGGGCTGTTACAATCTTGGATGCCCTTTCTATCTCATCGGCAACTGCGCTGCTGCACAGCTTCCTTTTTGCCAGCGCCCTTGCCAGCGCCGCCTCCACTTTTGAGGCATACCTGAGGAAAGCGGTTTCAGAAAGGTAAGGCTGCAGCTTCTCGAAGATTCTCCTGTCTCTTGCGTAATACCTGAAGTCCAGTGGGCTCATGCAGTCAAACAGGTTGAGCTTCTCGTCAAATCTCTTTACTCCCGCTTGAGACAGCTCAAGCATGTCAATGATCTGCCTTGACAATGGGCTGTCGCGGTTAAGATGCACGATTTTCCTGTTCTTCTCATTCACTATCCGCACTATGCCGTGCTGCTCAAACAGCTTGATGCAGCCAAGGACCTTTGCAGGCGAGCATTTCAGCCTTTCTGCGATTTCTCTCAGGTGAATCTGCTCATTCAGGATAAGGCTGAGTATCTGGAGGTTTGTTTTCGTGAAGATCCTTGAAAGGTTGTGCATTTTTAGTGATATTTTTATTG
>JACOZO010000090.1 GCA_016181325.1 Candidatus Woesearchaeota archaeon
AATGTCTTCCCCGACAAGCCTGCTTGACTTAAGCTTCAGCAGGATGGCAGCTGCAAGCACCATCTTCCCGCTTATCCTGAAATCGTGCTCCTTGAGCTTCCGCAATGTGCCTATGTACTTATTGGCAATAAGGCTCACGTCAATGCTCCACGGATCCATGTGCTCAGCCTTTACAAGATCATAGAGAATGTGCTGCCATGTGATTTCATCAGTTTTGGAATATATTATTTCAAATATCTTGTCGTGGGCGTCTTGGTGGGGCATTGCTGGATTTTAGCATCACGAGAATATTTAATTATTTGCCTTTTTAGGCCGGCAGTCCCATATACACTTAAGCAGTGCCTGGCAGCATAGAGGATTAACTGATTTATTTTCAATATAGAAAGTTATTATAATTATAGATGATACATATTATTAGATACATCTGGAATCAAATGCGCATCTTTAATATCCCATGAGATTTCCGTCAGCATATCATATATAGTATGCCACCACTCCAATCCCATTAAACTCTTTTACCATTGCATAATAGCAAAAGCTTTATATACTAGTACTTATTTTCATGCTCTTAGGGTGGTTAAAATCATGAACATAAAACAACTTTTAATCGGAACAATATTGTTTACCTTGTAATCAATGATATAGATGTAAAGGTAGGCAGCAAGAGCTCCAACAACCTTAAATCTGGAGACTCAATCAACAAGGATGCCGAGCCTGAAGATACAATAGAATTCGATGTTGAATTCCTTAATAATTTTACCCAGTCAAGCGATCCTGAGATAGAGGATATCGAGATGACTGTCACAATAGAAGGCGTTGACGGCGAAGACAACGACGACATGGAAGAGCAGGCATCAGAATTTGACCTGAGCCCGACCAGGAAGAAGTCAAGGACAGTGAGGTTCAAGCTTCCCCTTGAGATAGAATCACAGTCTTACAGCGTCAAGATTGAAGCTGAAGGCACTGACACTAACAATACAAAGCATATTGCAACAGCAACTCTTTCATTTGACGTTGACAAGGAAAGGGACCTGCTTAAGGTCTACAGAAACCAGATAAGCCCAAGCGAGGTATCATGCAACAGGAAGGGCGTCTCGCACACATTAGGAATCATAAACATCGGAGAGGATGAGCAGGAAAACGTGATTGTGAGCGTCACAAACTCAGATCTTGGGATCAATTTCCAGGAAACTGTGACAGAGATCACATCAGACACTTTTGATGATGAAAGCAAGTACCTTAAGACACTGAGCTACGACCTGCCTGCTGACCTTGAATCAGGCAATTATCCGGTCAATATCAAGGCATCATACGGAAGCAAGACAGAGATTGCAACAGCAAATCTTCTTGTGAATGAGTGCGTTCAAAAACAGGCTCCAAAGCAGGAAATAGTGGAGCAGGCTCCAAAGCAGGAAGAGCCTGAAAATGAGTTTGTAGAGGTAATAACCCCTACTGTTCCAGTGATACTGCCTCCTGCAGTGACTCAGCCAATACAGACAACACCTGCTGCTCCGGCAGAGGAAGAGGCCACATCAGAGGGGGTAATGAGCAACAGGCTTGTGCTTGGCTCAATAATCGCTGTTGAGGCAATAGCTGTACTGGCAGGGATTGCACTGGTAATACACCTTGCAAGAAGGAAGTAAAAGCAATTTTTGCTTTTAATTTATTTTTATTTTAACTTATATTTTGAACATTCTGTGAAAAAATGGTCTTGAAGAAAGAAGTGTTGTCGGACATAAAGAAGCATTTCAGGCTTAATATCTATGAAGTGAAGATATGGACTGCGCTGCTTTCCAAGGGAGTTTCCTCGGCAGGCGAGCTTGCAGACATTTCCGGCGTGCCAAGATCAAGATGCTATGACGTTCTTGAAAGCCTTGAAAAGAAGGGCTTTGTCCTTATGAAGGTAGGCAAGCCTATTGAGTACATGGCATTGAGCCCCGAAGTAATCCTTGAAAGGGTAAAGCAGGGCATAAAGCAGCATGCTGACACGGTAGTGGAGCATATGCAGAGTGTAAGGGAAACTGACGAATTCAGGGAGCTGGAGCTGCTTTACAAGAGCGGAGTGCAGCACATTGACATCTCAAGCCTTTCAAGGTCGATCGTTGGGGCGACAGGCGTAAACAGGAAGATAAAGGAGATGATAGGCTCTGCAAAGAGCAGTGTCACAATAGTCACAAACAGCAGGGGCCTTGAGAGGATGGCAAAGCTGGTGAAGAACAGCCTTGAAAGCCTGGCAAAGAGAAGCGTGAAGGTAAGGATATGCGCCCCTTATGACAAGATGATACTGAAGAAGCTTAATGGCGTCCAGTTCACTGATCATCATACTGATACGCAATTCATAAGCGTGGATGACAACCAGCTATTGTTCATGATAACTCCTGATTCCGTAGTTGCAGATTATGAAGTCGGAGTGTGGATAGAGAGCAGGTTCTTTGTAAGCGCAGTGAACATGCTTTTTGAGGCTGGGATTAAGTAAGTTTATTTGGGATTTCTTTAACTGGCGTAGTTTGAAGATAGATTAAGCAATACGACTATTGATAAAAATTGATGGTTGAAAATTAGCCTATATCGCCAATTCTAAAAAATCTTTTGGATTGAGTATTTTTATTTTCATGAATTCCTTCATTTTTAGAAGATGATTATCGCCAGTGACAATGTAATTTGCCTTGCCTGACAAGGCGCATTCTAAAACCATGTCATCCTTTGGGTCGTCCTTCACTTCCTGGATTTTAAGTTTAGGCCTTATGATATCGGAGTAATTCGCCACCAATGCAATCTGCCTCTGAACAAATTCTTCCGGCTGCTTAAAGTCATCCTTTAATACCTTCACAAGCTCAAACAGCATAGCAGGGCTTGTAAAATTATGGATCTTTTGCCCGATTGCCAAATCAACTACCTTGTGAGGGTTGCCTTTCTCCCAGAATATGGAAGAAACTACCACATTGCTGTCAAGGACAACCGGCTTATGCACTTTTTACTCCTCTTCCCTGATGTATTATCCTCATTACGTCTTCTTCGCTCTTTATCCCTTTATTCTTGGCCCACCGGCTGCCCCATTTGGCAAGCTGCTCAAATTCCCTTTTCACATCAGGTATGCTCACTTTCTTTAACAGCACAAAGTCATTCATTTTCGTGACCAGCACAGACGTGCCGGTAATCAGCCCCAGATCTTTCCTTATATCCTGAGGTATTACAACCTGCCCTTTTGTTGATACTTTAGTTATTTCAATCATGTTGTTCACCAGTTGGAATGTAATACTTTCTTACTTATAAGCTTTTCTGTCAATACTGTTGGCTGGGGCAAGCCTTTCAGATGCAAATGACGGGATTCGCAGGCTGACGGCAAAGAACATGGGATTGTGCAGGAAAGGAAGGTTAAGGGTTATAATCCTGATGGGCAGTGCTAGTGGGTGGCGGTAGGGAAATCATGGAAGATGGTTTTTTTATGAAAAGGACTTTACGTGCCAGAACTTTACGTACGATTAATTACAAATTTCATTAAAATTAGTAATGTAATAGCATCTCTCAAAAATAATGGAACTTTTACAGCAAGAATTGATAACATTTACCGACTATACACTCAAAAGAAAAAGTTCCAAAATTGAGGAGATTGGTTGTCCAAAAACGAGTACGTTGCTTTAGTGCTTGTAATTTTATATCTTTTATATTTTCCGAAGTATACAGATATGGAATGCTTCTAAAAGGATTGACATTACCTGGACCTAAATAGCCTATAGAAGTTAAGTACGCCCATTTTTTATAGTGTTTATCATGAAGATATTCCATTAATAAAGAACTTTTATGCATAACTAAAATTGTTAGAATCATTGTTGGAACAAAAATTATTACAGACAATCCAAAAGATATTATTAAAACCAAAAATGCTATCGATGAGTTCATTTTTTACTAGATTTTGGTTTAGGTTTAAAAAAGCTTACGATTTTTGAAACCGTAGATTTAACTTTGTTCGCAGCTTTTGAAACTGTGGATAAATTTGAAGAAATCGGTTTAGGTATTGAGGGAAGAGTTAATTTTGGTATGTTGATCTTTGATTCATTTTCAGATTCTATAGCTTTAATCAGTTATATCCAAACATTGCGGAATCAGATCCGGGTTTCAGCTACGCTGACTTCAAAAGAATAAAAACCTAATCTTTTCCCGCCGCATACGCTCCAGGCCGTGTAAGGAACAAATTTACCAACCCTGCAATCGCAACCAGATGGAACAGGAAAGTTGTCGGATTCTGCTTGATTGAAGGCAAATAGACTGCGACAGCCGCAAGGCAAATAGACTGCGACAGCCGCTACTCCCATGATAACAACCAATGGCCAAACAGCGTATTTAAGCTTATAGCCCGCTATCAGTGCTGCGCCACAGACAAGCTCTGAGATTATGACAATCCATCCGAAAATAGGGGCAATCGGGAAGCCGATTTTTCCAACAAGCCCTATGATCCCGGCAGGATTCATCAGCTTTGTGATTCCCGGAACTATGAACAGCAGGCCAAGAAAAACCCTCAATATCGCCGGACCGTATCTGCTATTTTTTGCCATCAAAAGTCACCCCGTCAAATTGTGTTGATTTATTGCATATTGATTATATCTTATTTAAATTTATTGGTGGAATTCCGATGTTTAAAATCTAAAAATATTAATATCCAATCAAAATATGCCAAAAAATGAAAAATCAGGATAAGAAAGGAAATCTGCTGCAGGAGTGGCTTGACGAGAAATATCTCAAAACTGGAAATACCAAGAAACTAATAGTGATGTTCAGCAGAAACAAGCCGTTTCCGTTCCTTGAGCTAAATGATTTTCTAAAGGCAGAGAAGGCTGCGGGCGTGCTGAAGGCGCTTTCAGGCGAAAAATTCCATGAGAAGGAATCTGACCTGTTCAAGTTCATGCAGACTGATGACCTGAATAACACAAGCAGCAGGGAATTGCAGGAATTCAGGGATTTCCTTTATTCTAAGGAGTTCGTTGGCTACATGGAGCAGCTTACCGGATTCAGGCTCAAAACTGATGCTATTGACCTTGCAGGCACGCTGTACCAGGACACAGACTACCTGCTGTGCCATGATGACCGGCTGGAAGGGAGGAAAATAGCGTATCTGTTCTACCTCTCTGACATGGAAGAAAAAGACGGCGGCTCGCTGAACCTGTTTGCGTCAAAAAGCGAGGTTCCGGTGAAAATAGGGAAGAAGATAATCCCAAGATTCAACACGTTTGCTTTTTTTGAGGTATCTCCAATATCTTTCCACGAGGTTGAGGAAGTCATTGCGCAGAAGCAGAGGATAGCCATAGGGGGCTGGTTTTATGGCAGATAGGATCATCATGAATCCTGCCTATAAGGCTGACGCGAATATCTCCCATATCAAGTCCATCTACAACTTAGATGCATGGATAAGGAGCGTGAGCCTGCAGCAGTTTCTCGAAAAAGAATCTTATGGCAGGCTGAGAAACAGCATTGCTAAGTTAAGCTATAAAAAATTTGCCAGGCCGATGCATTTTTCATGCTCAAAAGCCGCCTGCCCAAAGGGTTTGGCTGATTTCCTGAGTTCAGGGGAGTTCCTTGGCCTTGCAAGATGCATAACAGGGGCGAAAATCAGGCGCATAAAGGCAGAAGGATTCTGCTTCGGGTGGAAGGATTACATGATACTGCATGACGAGGCTGTTGAGAAAGAAGGAATTGACATAAT
>JACOZO010000091.1 GCA_016181325.1 Candidatus Woesearchaeota archaeon
TGTTCCGAGAATCTTCAAGAAGCCTATGCCTCAAAGGCATCAAACAATTGCTTCGCTAAAAGAGGCTTCGGACATAGTGTCCGGGGAGTTTCACTTTCCTTCTGATATAGGAACGGAAAATCAATAATATGAATTCCGAAAATTAAGTTCCGTTCCTATAATTGGTATCCCTTATTGAACTGATTCAAGGCGGAACACTAGAAAATTCTACGGAATTTTAGTTTACTATCAAAGTCCCCTTCATCCTTCCATGCCCCGAGCCGCATGAGACTGAGCAGTAGAATGTAAAAGTGCCTTTCTTGTCTGCCGTGAATTCCACAGTTGTAGGCTGCCCAGGCACAACCCTTTCATTGACGCCGTATTCATTGATTGCAAAGCCGTGAACAACATCTGCGCTGGTCAATGTCACTTTCACTTTGTCTCCCCGATTGACTTCGATAACATTAGGGATGAACTCGAACTGCTTTGCCACAAGGTCGAATGACTTGACTGCGCCGCTTGGCTCTTCCACCACAATCATTTCCCGGACTTCATCAGGATTGGCGCCGGGAGCAGGCATGCCTAAAGAAGGGGCAGGCTGGTTTGATGAAGGCTGCTCCTGCTGGGAGCAGCTTGCCAAGAATAATCCTAAAATGAAAAATACAGCAACAGATGACTTTCTCATTGTACCACCTCTGGTTTTTTGTTAAACTGTTAACAGATATTTAAAGATTTTTATTATTCTTTTGGATGCTGCAATACTCTTAATAGATCACTAATAATGTGAAATGAATTTGGACTTAGCAACATCAAATTACGTATAAAATCCTCTGGAACGATGCCCCTACTTTCCAAAAATTCATTCATCCTCATGACAGTCTCGAGATTGGATTCCAAACCATCTGTTGAAGCTCTAGCTGCCATACGCTGCATTTCATCATCCAGATATCCTGCAATAGAGTATATCCTCATGTAATCTACACCATAAATCCGCGCTAAAGTCTGTAATTTCAAAGGATTGGGTCTTCTTATTCTTCCTTCTTCTATCTGCCTGAGGTAGGCAAATGATATTTGCCGTTCAGTATCATCAGGGTATAATTCCCTGCTTTGCCTTTCTACCCATCTCCTTGACCTGTCCGTATGCTCCCTTGATTGCCTTAGATAATCTCCAAGATCGCTCATTTGCAATACCTCTGCCTGTAATTATTCTTAGTGATAATCTCTTGTTTATGAATTTATGCTGTTTTCTCAGGATGCCTATTTGTGTTCCATCGGCTGGTAATGCTGCTCCGCCTTTGGCTGCTCCGGTTGTTTTGCCGCGGGCTTTGCCTTGGGCATGAAACTCGAGAAGAATTCCCTCATGCCGCCGCCTAATTTATACATGCTTTCCGATGATGTATAGGAGACAGCATTCTTTGCAGCCCTTTTTGCAAGGCTGAAGGAGGCTGAAACGTACCCAAACGGCGCCTTGAATAAATTGCTTAACTTTGCGCCTTCTGATTTCGGGCCTACCAGCCTGAACAGCAAGGTCATCAGCGAGGAATATCCAAGCTGCGCGAGCATTCCGAATTTATAGACGTAAAGCGGATTCCACATGCTGAGGGGCAATACACACAGGAAAGTCCTTCTGAGGGTCGGCCAATAGTCTTTCTTTAACCTGTCATATAATCCGCTGAAGCTGAACTTGCTCAAAGTATGGTCCAAGCCCATGTAACCTCCTACAAATACAGCCTGTCCTGCTGCCAGCGAGCCCACTGCTGTTGCCGAACCCGCCAAACTTCCATACCTTTGTGCTGCATAATCCCTTCCGACATTGATCTTATCGAAAAGGCCTACAAGCGGCGTCATCATGATGGTCCCGACTGCAGATTCCCTTGCCATTTTTTTGTAATTTATCGGCTGTCTTGCCATGATATCATCAAGCGCCGCACCAACAGCCAGAGGATGGGCCGTAACAGCGGCATTTATGCTCATCTGATGGGTCGGATCATAGACAGGAGTATTTGGGATGCTGAAAACAAACGGAACCCCTATAGCGGTTGCTGCAAATATGCCTTTCTTCAGGAAACTCTTGCATTCCCCAATTAGGCTTTCAAGAGTTCCGGATTTCTTCGGCTCTTCTTTTGGAGCTTCCTTATTCCCTTCAGGAGGATGGTTATTCTCTGCCATCTTCATCCTCCAGCAGCTGCTTCAATGCAAACTCGACGGCATGGCTCCTGTTCCTGAATCTTCCCGAAGCTACCTCATTGTTGATATCCTCAACAGTTTCCATGTCCATTGTGATGCTGATCTTTGCTTTCATTTTACGCCGCCTTTTTCTCATACTTTCTTTCATACTGCCTGGCTTTTTCTGACGGAAAGTTTAGCAATTTGCCTGATTCTTCAGAAGGGGCTTTCTGGTAATGCGCATTGGCTTCAGGCCTGGACTCCTGCTTTTTTTCAGGCCCGGGTGCGGCTTTCGGCTTTGACGCAAGACCGGAGAAGAATTCCCTTATGCCGCCGCCCAAGCCGTACATGCCGGTTGTCGAATATGAAAACGCGTTTCTTGCGGCTCTTGTTCCAAGGGAATATGTGGCAGAAGCATATGGAAATGGGTTTACCGCATTGTAGAGGTTCTTTATGCTGCCTTTTCCTCCTCTCAATGACTGCACCAGCCCGAAGCAATAGCTTATTCCGGCTGATACAACCATCTGGGTGAAAATCCCGAATTTATAGAGATAGCCTACATTAATTGCCCCTGCTAATGACAGGTACTTGAATGTTGTTTTGATGCTCGGCCACACATTTTCCAGAAATCTTTTTCCCAGGCCGTAAGTTGTGGCTGTCCTGAATGTAGTTATTGCAGGCTGCAATCCAAATACTGTTGTTCCAATCTTGGCGGCTTTGCCCATTGCAGGGCCATAACCTGCAGTCACCCTGTTCTCCAGTACGTTTAGTCCATGGAATGCAGATGCCAAAGGATATGAGTAGGCATTGCCTATTGCGCCTTCTTTTACAATGCCTTCCAATGCAGGCTTGTTTTGAATTAAATTAGACGTGGCTCTTCCTGCCGCAACAGTGTATGCAGTTACCTGAGCGCTTGGAACATGGGCAGGCGCGAAAGGACTATAAACAAACGGCAAAGCCGC
>JACOZO010000092.1 GCA_016181325.1 Candidatus Woesearchaeota archaeon
GGCAAACTGGATCTTGTCAGGCTTCGCGATGGCGCCAACGGTCTTTGAGACATGCTCCTTGAGCTCCTCGCTCAATTTTTCGCCCCTGCCAAACCCGTGCTTAAGAGTGACAAACGCATAGATTGCCCATCCTTTTATGTCATGGGGATATGGCACGATTGCGGCTTCCGCGACAGCCTTGTGGCTCACAAGCGCGCTTTCCACTTCTGCTGTCCCGATCCGGTGGCCCGCTACTTTTATGACATCATCAAGCCTCCCCATTATCCAGAAATAGCCGTCCTTGTCGACTTTCGAGCTGTCGCCGGGAAGGTAAACTATGCTGTGGCCCTTGATGAGCCCTGATTTGTTCTCGTGCTTCTCGATGTCACCGGCGTAATAAACGCCCTTAAATCTTGAAAAATAGAACTTCGTGTACTTGCCTGGATTCTTCCATATCGTCCTCAGCATGCCTGGCCACGGCCTCAGTATGACAAGGTTGCCGCCTTCGTTCGGGCCTGCCCTGGTGCCATCCTCCCTCAGCACATCGGCGACTATGCCCGGAAAAGGGAATGTCGCTGAGCCCGGCTTCAGAGGAGTGGCTCCGGGAAGCGGCGTTATCAGTATGCCTCCTGTCTCTGTCTGCCACCAGGTGTCGACGATGGGGCATTTTTTCCTGCCAATGACATTGTAATACCACATCCAGGCCTCGGGATTGATAGGCTCGCCGACGGTGCCCAAGAGCCTCAGGCTGCCGAGATTGCATTTGCTTGGGAGTACGTCGCCGTATTTTGCCAGCGCCCTTATTGCAGTCGGGGCTGTGTAGAATATTGTGGCCTTGTGCTTCTCAATGAGCTTCCAGAACCTGTCAGGGGCAGGATAGGTAGGCGAGCCTTCATACATCAGGACAGTCGCGGCATTTGACAGAGGCCCATAAACGATATAGCTGTGCCCCGTGATCCATCCTATGTCAGCAGTGCAGAAATATACATCCTCATCCCTGATGTCAAACACCCATTTGAAAGTCTGATAGACATAAAGAAGGTAGCCTGCCTGCGTATGGAGTATGCCCTTGGGCTTGCCGGTTGTTCCGCTCGTGTAAAGTATGAACAACGGGTCTTCTGAGTCCAGCTCTTCTGCCCTGCAATTGCCGGACATTGATCCGTCATTGAATTCGTCGTGCCACCACAAGTCCCTGCCTTTCTGCATGCTTATGCTGTTGCCGGCCCTTTTCACGACGATAACAGTGCTGACTGTCCTGCAGCCCCTTAATGCAGCGTCGGAGTTTTCTTTCAGGGGCACCACTTTTCAGTTCCTGAATCCGCCGTCTGCAGTGATCAGCATCCTGGCGCCGCTGTCCCTGATCCTGTCGCTGAGGGAATCGGAGCTGAACCCCCCGAAGACTATGCTGTGGATTATTCCCAGCCGGGCGCACGCAAGCATCGAGATGACAAGCTCCGGAATCATGGGGAGGTAGATGCATACCCTGTCTCCTTTCCTGAGGCCGTTTTTTACAAGGACATTCGAGAATCTTGACACAAGCGCAAGAAGCTCACTATAGGTGAATTTCCTGACGCTGCCGTCCTCAGCTTCCCATATAAGGGCTGTCTTGCCGCCTTTTGATCCGATGTGCCTGTCAAGGCAGTTGTAGCATACGTTTATCCTGCCGCCTTCGAACCATTTGAAAAATCCCTTATTGTTGCTGAAAACTTTTTCCCATTTCCTGAACCAGTGCAGCTGCTCAGCCTTTTCCGCCCAGAATTTCTCGGGATGCCTGATGGAAGCATCGTAGAGCTTCCTGTACTCCTGTAAGCTCCTGATGTGCGCTTTTTTGCTGAAATCCTTTGGAGGCTTGAACAGCCTTTCTTCACTTAGTATTGAAGTTATGTGTCTTGCTTCCATGAGTTAACAAAGGTTAAGGTGAGATATAAATATGTTTTTGTTGAAGGGGTTGTTGCGAAATTCTCGCATCCGCTCGGGTGGCATCAGGTTCGCCTTTTTATTTAATAACTCAAGAGCGACATTTCCCGTAGGGAGCATCCCCTTTGTCGCTTGGCTTATGAAAGCAAAGAAGGCTCACAAAGGTGATGCCACCTTCAATTTCGCAACAACCCTATTTGATGCGGCAGCTCTGGCTAAGCATAATTATCTGAATTGCAAAAATCGCCATATAGAAAACTTTAAATATTAAGAACTAAATGAATATTCAAAATGTTTAAAATCAATAGGAATTACTATATGTCTGTTGCCCTTATTTCCATCATACTTGTCATTTCTGCCTGCGCAAAAGGGGGCTCAACCACAGTCGGGGCGCCTACAAGCCCGTTTATAGGAGGAACTTCAGGGCTAGTGATTAATTTTGAAGAAGACAGCCCGCCTCCGGAAGTCACCGACCAGGCATTCCCTTTCAAGGCAATTGTAAGGCTGGCCAACGAAGGGGAGGATGGAGTCTTGAGGAATGACGTTAAAGTGCAGCTGAAAGGATTTTCACCTAAAGATTTTAATGTTGCAGATGCCGGTTTGGGAGATGCTGATTTAACGGTAAGCCCGATAACTGATGATTTAAGGGCAAAAACGAGGGATTCCGAGGGCAAGATTATCGAAGGAGGGACCACTTTTGTCGAGATACCTGCAAACAAAAATCTCCAATCAAAACAGGCAACGGGCAATACCCCCTATACTTTCAGGGCGGATGTCTGCTATATGTACAGGACGACAGCCCAGGCAAGATTGTGCGTTCTGGCTGATATGATCAACATTGGAACTGATGAGCTGTGCAATCCTAACCAGGCAAAAAGCTCGTTCAGCTCAAGCAGCCCGGTCCAAGTCACCAATTTCAGGGAATCCGTCATAGGCCAGCAGAAAGTTTCGTTCAGCTTCGATGTTGTGCACAGCGGAAATGGGGATATTTACCAGATTGTCACTACAACGAACCCATATTGCCCAAGAGATGTCACAACAGACAGGCGAGCCAATCTGGACAAGGTCAAAGTCACTGTTGACGCGTCTGATTTAGACGATGCGACCGATGGTACAGACACGGGATTGGAATGCCATCTTGAAGGCGAAGGCACTACCTGGCCAAGTGTGGGTATCATAAAGCCCAGAATAGAATATTAATCATCAAAATTGCCAAATCTATATCTTACATCCAGTCGCCTGCGCCAAGGATTCAAAAGACTGTGTATTCTCGTACCATCTGCCGTTGATAACCCATGTAGGGGTCTTCTTTATGCCGGGCAGCTCCTGGAATTCATGGTAATTGACATACTTGAAAGACTTGCCGAACATTGCCTTCTGACCCTGGGTGTATTTGCACCAGCTCAGTGCACCGTACATGACAGCGCCTTTTTCAGTAAGGCATTTTGCGAAATCGTCATAAGTGCCCGGCCTTGAATAGGCCACCAGGCTATATATGGATATTCCGAGAACAAAAAGTATTATGCTTCCGAGGATTATGTGCTTCTTATGCACATTTGGTTTTGCAGAAAATGATAAAGGTGGGGATTGGGGCTGAGAACCCTGCTCATTGCTGATGCTGTTCTCATCAAGCCTTTCCCGCTCCCTTCTTGATAACTTCATTTTAGGCAGCTAGTGTTTCTATATTTGGAACATTTACGTTTTCTTCAGCTGGTGCCACTCCGCATCCTCCCCCTACATATTGGGGCTGGGGTGCCGGACCTTGTCCCTGATAGCCGGCATATGCCCCGGTAGTAGTCTTTTCACCACAGGCTATGGCCAATACTGATAGTGCCAACAACATTATCACAAGAGTTTTTTTCATAAAAATCCCTCCAAGCAGCCAGATAAATTTATCCGATTTATATATCTTTTTGTATTTATCAGTATCAGGTGTACACTGCCCCTAAAGCTGCTCCAATCAGATATCCTGCCAATGCCGCCAGTATTCCCACAATGACCATCTCAATGCCTGCCTTGAACGGGCTTCCTATGGTTATTCTTGCCTTTATCGTGCCTGTGACAAACAATGCAATGGCTGAAATTATCAATGAATATATTATGCTTACATCGACTGGCAGGAAAAAGAATGGTATTATCGGGATTATTGACCCTACAAGGGCAGCAAACCCAACTACAACAGCGCTCTTTACAGGCTTGTCATAATCATCAGGAAATACCCTGAGCTCTTCTTTCATCATGGTGTCGAGCCAGAGCTTCTTGTTTGAGGTTATCTTCCTGACGATCTTATCGAGCAATTCGCCCCTGAACCCTTTTTGGTAGTAAATATCCTTTATCTCCTTTCTTTCTATTTCCGGCATTTCCTCTATTTCCCTTTTTTCCGTCTCAAGCTGCCTGTAATAGAAATC
>JACOZO010000015.1 GCA_016181325.1 Candidatus Woesearchaeota archaeon
CCTTAAACGAGAACATGAAGGGAAAATCTCTATTATTAACTTAATAGTGGTAAAAACGGAAAGATTTATATAGGTGTATCAAATAATATTATTTATGTCATTAGATGCAGATATTCAGGATATTCGCTCTGGAAATTTCAATGGATATAGAGGAACAACTAATTTAAGTATTGAGCATGATTTTGGTATTTCTTATGAAGAATTAAAAACAACATTGGGTCATAGGAATTTATTACAAAGATTATTTACTAAACGTACTCCGATAGTTAATAAAGAGTCTACATTTGCATACGAAATAAGCGAGTACTGGGGGGAACCTACACCTCAAGGCATTGAATCTATGAGAAAAGAAACTGCTAGGTTGGCGTTTATAGCTCAAAAAGAAAATGATGATAAAGGACTTGATTCTGAAGCAATATTATTAAAATGTAGAATTAATCCTTCTAAAAAAGAAAGAGGTTCTCGGCAATATTTTCCAGGAGGTGTTGAAGTTATTGGTTATGAAACAGTTGGTCATCATGATTTCTGAATCTGTATATTAGAGAGTTTTCCTTTCCCTTGATTTAGGCCTTTATTTCGATTGAATATAACACCCCGAATTCGTGTTTCCCGACCCGAGCGAAGCGAGAATGCAGTGTGGTGCGAAGCGAGTTTTTACACAAAGCCCAATTCAACATCCCAAGCCTAGGTGCCTTGCAGGCATGATTTACTCATGCTGTGACAGCTTAAATCTAATCTTTTCCATATTGTAAATAAAAGAATTTCAAATTTTCCCAATTCCGCAAACTTTATATAGTATACCATGATAGTTAGTTTTTTAGCATGGACTTCAAAGGAAGGGACATAATCTCGATTTACGACTTCTCCAAGGCAGAGCTATTATACCTGTTAAAGGCAGCAAAACAGGTTGAAGACAGGCCCAATTCAGCCCTTCTGAAAGGCAGGATCATGGCTGCATTGTTCTTTGAGCCTTCAACAAGGACACGTTTAAGCTTTACGTCAGCAATGGAGCAGCTAGGCGGACAGGTGCTTGGATTCTCATCTTCAGCAGTAACCTCAACAGAAAAAGGCGAGTCTTTGTGGGACACCATAAAGATGACAGAGCAGTATGCTGATATCATAGCGATAAGGCATCCATTGGAAGGCTCAGCCAGGCTGGCAGCAGAAGCAGCCAAAGTCCCTGTGATAAACGCAGGAGACGGCTCAAACCAGCATCCTACCCAGACATTGCTTGACCTGTACACCATCCAAAAGACAAAAGGCAAGCTTGAAGGCCTGCACATAGGCATTGTCGGCGACCTGAAATATGGCAGGACAGTCCACAGCCTTGTCATTGCATTGTCGCACTTCAATCCGACATTCTACTTCATCTCGCCGCAATCACTAAGCATGCCTGAAAACTACCTGGCTGAGCTGCGGGAGAAAAAGATAAGGTACTTCGAGACGGCAGAGATAACGCACACAATGCCTCGTCTTGACGTGCTTTACGCCACAAGGATCCAAAAGGAAAGATTCCCTGACGCACTGGAATATGAAAAGCACAAGGGAGCCTACAAGATAACAAAAGCCACCTTGAAGAATGCAAAAGAAGGGCTTAAGATAATGCACCCCCTGCCAAGAGTCGGCGAGATTGACCCTGAAATAGATTCAACAGAATACGCCGTCTACTTCCAGCAGGCAGGCAACGGCATACCTGTAAGAAAAGCCCTGCTGTCATTATGCCTTGGAGCGATAAAGTAAGATGCCAAAGAAGAAGAATCCGCCAAAAAAGCAAAGCGTTGAGCGCAAGGAGCCCAAGAAGCAGCTGAGCATCAGCGCGATAGAGGAAGGCACTGTGATAGACCACATTCCCACAGACGCGACTTTCAAGGTTGTTGACATTCTGAAGCTCAATGAGCATCCGGGAATAGTCTCCATAGCCACCAACCTCAACAGCATGACATTGGGAAAAAAAGGCATAATCAAGGTTGCCAGCAAGCTGCTCACTGAAAGCGAGTTCAACAAGATATCCGTTGTTGCGCCCGAGGCCACTGTCAACATAATCAGGAACTTCAATGTCAGGCAGAAGATCAAGGTGAAAATACCCGACTTCATCGAGAATGTGATCAAATGCTCGAACCCGGTCTGCATAACTAATTCTGAGAAAGTAAGGACAAAATTCTACATCACTGAAAAGCGCCCGATAAAAGTCAAGTGCCATTACTGCGAAAGGCTGATAAAAAAAGAGGATATAGGTATTGTTTGACTGTTGCACAATGCAAATATTAAGATATTTGAGAAAACTTGCCAGTGAAGAAGCTAGGATAAAGGCAGTCTGGGAAAAAATAAGGAAAAATTTGGATAGGGATTTGGCTTATGTTTGGGTTGATGAAACCAAGAAAGAATTTAATGAATTAAAAGATGAGGCCGAAAGAGTGGCTTTTATATTAAAGAAACTTCATGGTCATTATGGTGCTAACCAATTAAGATATGAAGCAGAAATCAGTCATGTTAAAAGCCTGATTGCGCACCTTAATAAGGCTGATTCAACAAGAAAGTGGGTTTTAGAAATACATTCCGATATATTGAAGATTATTTCAGACATTGAAGGAGAATTACTCAAACCAGCATACTTTATAACAATATCCCCAACATTTGAAAGAACACCCGTAGCACAACCAAGAGCCTTAATCCTGCCAACAGAAGAACCACCACCCTTGACGCCGCCCAAAGTTTTGAAAACAATAAGTTTAGCATCAGGAGCAACACCCTTCAAAACACCATTGCCGGCAATAGTTGAAGCAACATGAGTGCCATGACCACCATACAAACCATTTTCAACGGGACAAGACTTTCTGTCAGGCTCACTCAGTGCAGCAGACTTTTCAGCAACAGTACAAGGATCTTTATCAATAGGATCATTATCATTGTTTAGGAAATCCCAGCCGCCGACAATCTTAGGACAAGTACTTGGATCACCATCATTAATTTGTGCAAGAGTACAAGAACCAAAATCAGCATGACCATAATCAATACCAGTATCA
>JACOZO010000016.1 GCA_016181325.1 Candidatus Woesearchaeota archaeon
ACAAAGCCGCATTTCCTAAGCCTTGCCAGGTCGTGCGAGACAGCAGTCTGGTCCATGCCGAGCCCTTCAGCTATCTGCGAGACATTTTTCCTGCCTTTCCTCAGGAGGTTTATAATCCTCAGCCTTGATTGGGATACCATGGTGCCGAAGAATATCTTGTAGGCCCCGTACACCTCATGTTCCATGAAATCTTCGCTGCAGCACTGTTTTAATATGCCTTTTGTTATCATATGAGAATTAGATACATATAAAGTATTTAAATGTTGCGGTTTTGAATGAGCAATACATTGCCTGACAGTTGGCATTTCCTGCAATTTTATTCCTTGCAGCAGTCCACAATCTTCTTTACAACCATGGAAAATTTTTCCATTATTCCGATGTTCTTATCTTCATTATTTTTGGCATTGGCGTTTTTTGCCTCATTTTTTATTTCCTTAACATCAACTAATTTCAGATTAATCCCGAAAAACAATGAGTAAAGCTGGAATGCCGACCTGAAATAGAAGTTTGCTTCCTCCTTGTTGTTATTGCCCAATTCTTTTGTGCCGACTTCAATAAGCCTCATCGAGGATGCTAAAAGATGCTTGCTTATGCACCATTCCTCTCCTTTCGGGCTCGTGACAATCTTCTTGAGGAGGGACTTCCTCATTTCCCTCACTGCATTCAGCATATTGAGATATTCGCCGTTATTGGTCTTCATTGCGGTGAAATAGAAATGCTCCTCAAGGCTTATAAGGTTCATTATGGCGATGCTCAGGTCCTCATCTTTTGAGAGGTCAAAGCTGCCCTTCTTGGCCTTGTTTATCTTCTCCATCCATTGCGCTATTTTTTCTTCTTCCATTTTCGATTAACCCCCTACAGTGCAAGATACAGCATAAGGCTTGCCAATGCCAAAACCACGATTGTTATTGCAATCCCCTGGAACGGAAACAATACCCTGCCTCTTGCCTTCTTTATCTTAAGGTGGATCCAGTAGGCAAGCATTGTCGCCATGCCCCCTAAAATTGAGCCAAAGAGTATCTTGTTCGGCCAATAGATTTTGTTTAATACAGTTCCGGCAGCGCCTGTAAGCAACAGTGGAAAATAGAGCGGCTCCGGCTCAATGCTCATCAGCGGCACCACTGTCAGCACGAATGACGCAAATATTATGATTGATGCCTGGAACGGAATTCCTTTTTGGAATCTGCCCTGCACCCATCTTGCAAACCACAGGCCGGTTGACACGGCAAATGCGCCTATAAAAATCCCTATGATAGACACGTCAACACCAAGATATTTGGCGCCTATTGCGGCAGCCCCGACTGCGCCGGTGCATAGCGGGCAGTGCGCAAGAGCTTTACCTGCATTAAGGGACGCAAGTATCGGAAATAAAAGTAGAGCCATGATAAACTTTGACTTTCTCATATTGGCACCTCTTTAGCAGCCGCCAACCATATTTGCCTGGCTGCCTGCCGGCGCCTGCCCGAGCCTTGCCGGCAGTGTGCCATGGTGCTCGTACATCATCTTCTCGTCTTCTGTCCAGCCAGCCATGTTTATTCCGCCGGCTGTTCCTCCTGCTCCGCCAGCAATGGCATTGACAGCATTGCCTGTTGGAATTGATTTCAAAGCGCTTATCTGGAATGCCTGAAGTACTGAGATTACCAGCAGAATCCCCAGGATTGCGGCGATGAATCCCATCGCATTCCCTTTGCCATCGCCTGGCTGCTTGCCGCTTTTGCAGCAGTCCGGCACATTTTCTTTTTCCATTTTAGCACCCTCCGACCATGCTTCCTGCCGAGCTGCCGGCTTCTTTCTCAGCCCCCCTATACTTATTCGAGGCGAGATTTATATAATTCAGCTCAATGCCCTTGCTTTGCAGTACAGCAGCTTTCTGCGTTATCTGGGCAGGGAAGAACAATGTCTTCCATTTTCCTAACTCCTCAAGTATCTGGTCATCAGTATACTCATTGGCATGATTCAATATCAGGTACTTTGCCAGCCCCCTCATAGCAAAGGAATGCGCGCAGCCGCATGCAGCCTCGCCGTTCTTGAATATTATCGACTCAACGCCGCAACAGTATTCGCAGCTTATCTGGGAAGCTATTGAGATATACCTCTCCTTGCCAGCTCCGGAAAGCTTCAGCTTTTGGTCAAGCACTCCTAGTTTTTTGATTGTAACCTCTGCTTTAGCCTGATCAGCAGCCGAGACATCATCATAGCTGACGCCAAGCTCTTTTCCGTAAATTTCCGGAATTCCCTTAGGAATCACGTCAGGACCTTTTACTGCAGCTGCGGCAGATGTCTGCGTCTGAGCTGGCTGAGCTGCCTGGGGGGCTACAATCGCTCCCTGCATGCTTCCCATGCCGCTTGCTCCCACCATCGAAAGGCCGTATGAATTAAACAGGCCCATCAAGACCACCCCTATCAATAAACCATAAACAATTTTTGTCATTGAATCACTGTGCATATCAAATCACCAAGCCTTTGGAGAAGTGAAACATCTTATTTAAATAGCTGTGAAACTAGTTTCATACATGCTGATGGCTGCGTTTCAGCAAAATAGTTATCTTGTTTCACCTTATGATACACATGGATTAACCAAAATTTTAGTCAAATGTTAATCCGGAGGAAAAAAAATGAAAAAAGGAATAATTGTTGCCGGGATTGCGTTTGCAGCCGTACTGCTGTGGCTCGGCATTGCCAGCGCGCACGGAACTGGAGGAATGCTCGGCAATGGCAGGGGAAACCAAATGGGCATGAACCAAATGAACATGGGAGCGCACCATGAAGAGATGGAAAAGATAATGGAAGAAGGAAATTACGCGGAGCTTGTAAAATTGAGGGAAACCAATGGCTTTAATATGATGCCATGGGTTGAGAATGAAGAAGACTTCAAGCTGGCCCAGCAGATGCATGAGAAAATGGATAAGTTCCATGAAAACATGCCTATGAAAGGCGGCATGATGGGCATGGGCGCAGGAATGGGAAGCTGCCCGATGATGGGTTAGGCAGGAAATAATTTATTTTTTTTATTTTT
>JACOZO010000017.1 GCA_016181325.1 Candidatus Woesearchaeota archaeon
GAAATATGCAAAGAAAGCGGGCCCTGAGCCGGCTATAGCAGTTACAGCGTCCATTAGGTCTTCATCAATTTCATATATTTTGCCAGAGGAATGAAGAATTTTTGTTATTTTATTTATATCTTTATCTGATGCTTTTTTCCCCGCAGAAATCCCTGCCGCCATCTCGCCGGCAATGCAGGCGACATTAGGCATTAATCTTATGACTTTTGCGCCGTTTAATTTTTTTTCGATGTAACCAATCTTTATTCCGGCGGCAATTGACACAATTAATTTATTTTTTGCGTTATTTTCTATTTCCTTGAGCACTGCATCCATATCCTGCGGCTTTACGCAGATGAAGACAATATCGGAATTTTTTACAGCATCAATGTTGTTTTTTGCAGTTCTTATCTTATTGAATTTTCTTTTTAATTTGATTGATTTTTCTTTTGTCCTGTTGCTGACTGTAATGCTGATGGCTTTGTTGCTATGAATGCAGCTAATCAAAGCTGCCGCCATTTTGCCTGTGCCGATGAAAGATATTTTGTCCATCTCTGTTGTTAAAATAAAAGTAAAATTATTTTTTAGTTATAGTGCCCCTGCACCTGGACCTCTTCCTGGCTGTCCCTTAGCTGGATTTATATAAACCTCCCCTAAAGGGTCAGTGATGAAAGGCTCGCCCCAGTGCCTGACGCCATAATCATATTCCTGGTTGTTGCTCTTCAGGGCGGTTCTCGCACCTTCAAAGCTGAATGTCCTCCTTATAGCCAAATCAATCAGATATTTTGCAATGCCCCTTGTCGCTATATGGGGGAAAGGGTTTTCTGAATACTTGTTTATTCCATCAGGGGTTTCATAGTAATACATCCTTCCCCAATGGATAAACTTTGACTTTGACCCCAATGCAGTCCTGTCGAAAGCGGGATTCAGGTGGCCCGGCTTCCTTGCGCTCTTTTCAACTTCCCAGTTCCTGGTAGCAGGATTGAATTTTTGCATCGAATAAAGCCTTGTCACTTTCTTTTCATCATCTGGAATCCTATTGGCATATTCCTCCCGCAGATCTCCATATCTATGGCCAGTAATTATCCCGTTACGGTCTTTTTCTTCTTCAAGTTCGGAATAATAGAGCGGCTTGAATTTGATCCGGCTGCTTTTGTTTTCAGTATTTATGCTTAAGTTTATTTTTTTCAGGGGAGTTATATGGTCATGCCCGGTTCCGGCCATTATGTAATCCATGCAAGTCTTGGAATGAGGGTGAAATCTGCCGTCCCTGTAATCGTCCCTGAAAGAATCCCATTCATTGTAAATAAACATTATCTTATCCAGCGGATCGACATCGCCTATGAATTCTTTCGGAATTTTCCTTATATAAGCAGTGCCTAATCTTCCTGCCTTTCTAGTGCTATTGGCATTGTACCTCCTTATCCCCATTTCAACTTTGTTATTCCACACTTCTGTGCCGTTTTTTAGGTCTTTTTTCTTCACTATAAATTCATGCCAGTCATTTTCACTAAGCTCATACCACCACAGGTCAAGCAATACTTCTCCAGTCTTAGGGTCAACCTCAAGGGGCCATCCGTTCTCGTCAAGTCCCGGTTCAATTTCGTCGCCCCTATTGAAGTTGGGAAATTCAGTCTTAAAATAAACTGCCTGCCCGTTCCTTAAAATAAAAGGTTTGATTATTTTATATGAATGTGGAAATCTGATCAGATCCTTAGGGGGGCTGAATTGCTCAACATTAGTCTCTACGTCTTTTATGGTCTGAAGTGCGGGCAGTATTCCGTGCTCCAAATGCTCAAAATGGTCGCGTTCAATGACTTTTATGCCCCTTATGTTTGTTCCTCCTGTCAGGCATTGGGTTATGGCATTTACCATCCGGGTTATTGGAGTTCGTGCACCTGCCGGGACATTGCATATGGAGCCAAAATTATCAAGGTCTATGCTTAGGCGGTTAAAGGCAGCTGCAATATTATCTTCAGCATTCTTGACGCCAAAGAGCACTACCTTTTCTTCCCTCCCGTCTAGGAATGGAAGTGAAAATTCTCTCGGCACCAATCTTCTGATTGCTATGCGGTTTTCTCCTTGTTCAAGGCGGCGCATATATTCCAGTACATCAGAATATCTCTCATTTACTGTTTTTTGCTCGCCTTGTTCCACTTCCTCCCCCCGTCCGGCATCAATCTTATCCCTAAGTGCCCTGATGCTGTTTCGTGCCCGTTCTAACAGTATATTCCTATCAAATTCAACATTTTCCACATCTATACCCACGGTGCCTGTAGTTTCCAGCAAATGGATTTCTTGGCTCAGCACCTCAGCATCGCGAAAATAGTCTATTTTCCTGTATAAGTCAGTTATAGTATTGCTTTTGGGAGTTGAATCATAAGTTACGTTATCGAGTTCCATGCCCCCCACATAAGGGAATACTGCGGTTTCGATGAATCCCCATTTGTCCTCTATCTCCTTCAATTGAGTTATCATTGACTTATTCAGGATGAACTCTCCTTCAAAATCTGTCAATACTGGATGAAGTTCCTCCACCCGCTCTTGGGTTTCATGTGGGAATTTTCCAAGGCGTTCGCCAAACCATGATATGTTCCATGCTTCAGTGAAGCCTTTGTCTCTCCAATGCGCTATGAATTTTTTCTTCTGTTGCTGGGTTTGTGTTTTCTGCTCGTCAGCCATAAGCATCGCCTCCTAGTATGATGCAGTCATGCAGCCAGTTGGTAATGATCCGCTTGGTTTTGTGCACCGCTTGAATTTTCCGACTTTATAATTATGATGAATTCAGGACTGTAATCAGCAAGCTTAGATTCCATCTTTTGCCTGAGATTTGCCATGCCTTTTGCAAGATCATCCTGGGCTATCTTTAAAAGATTGTTTATGAGCAGTATACCTCGCCTGTAATCCGCCCTTACATGCTTCCGGACAGCCAAGGTCATCATGGCTGCCTTGCCAACCCTGTCCTCTGCAAGTATCAGCGAGGTTAATTTTCTTGTGGTGTTGAAATCCCTGAAAGCATCCTCGCCTGCAA
>JACOZO010000018.1 GCA_016181325.1 Candidatus Woesearchaeota archaeon
TACTCCAATGCCGGCAATGCATACAGGATGGTTCATGTCCATTCCACGCTGCTCTATTGTGCCGTGCTGGCTAACCCTCATAGGGCCCCATGCGGTATTTAATACTGAGCCGTAAAGCGGCAATACCTGGATGTTAAGCCCCAGGCTCTTAATGTACGATTTCCATTTCTCAAATCTTGTTGTTATAATATCTATAATATCCAGTGCTGTCAATTTATAATGCGGCAGCCCTCCGAATTCCTCCATATCGGCGAAAAGGCCGTCCGGGCTGTCCAATGCTTCTCCTCCACGATACATTATAACCCTTGAATCTTTTCCGATGTATTTTCCCTGATAAAAAGGGGATGACTGCATAAAGCACGTCAGAGCAGGATCAGCGGCAATAAGCAGGTTATAGCTGTTCACAAAGCTGTCTTTTATTTTTGACCTTACGAGCATCTTAAGAACCCTAAGCTCATTGTCAAAAATGCCTCTTGGCAGGGTGTAATGGCAGTGAAATCCAGAGCATCTTCCCGCTATCTTGAATTTATTTTTCCCGAATAGATATTCCTGAATCTTATAGCGCTTGTCTTCCCTCGTAAAAGGATTGAATTTTCCGGGATAAGTTCCCAGAGGGCAGAGCAGAATGCCCTCTTTCTCCCCAATTGAGGCAAGATATTCGAGCTCGTCAAGCAAATGCCCCATCGTGTCCGGCACCATTTCGCTCGGGTAGCTTGCAATCTCCACCATATTGCCGGCGCATTCTTTCTTTATAGTAAGGTTCCTGTCTGTTTTGGATTTTTTCAGAAGAATGTCGGCGCCATTGACTATGGCACCTTTATTGTTTATTGTAAAGAGCTCTACTTCAAAGCCGGTTAATGATCTTTTAAGGGGCTTTTTTGCCGATACCATGACCTCAAAACAAAAATTAATTTATATAAGTGTTAGTATACTCCAATATACCATGCTGCAAGGGTACAATATGCTTTTCGAACTAATGGAAAAATTAGGCAAGAAATGGGCAGTTCCATTGCTGATTTTCCTGCTGTTATATGAGCAGACCACATTTTCAATAATAAAAAAGCAATTGAAAGTCACGTCAAGGGCGCTATCGAGAAAATTAAAGCTGCTCGAGGCCCTTGGACTGATAGAGAAAGTCATTATTGGCAATCCCCGGAAGGTTTGTTACACATTGAGCGAAAAAGGAAAGGAAATTTCTAAAAAGCTCCTTGGATTTACTGAAGGCATAAGCAAATAAGTCAGATGATTTTTGCCTGTTTTTCAGTATTCGATGCTGCCAAAAGCCCTGTCAACAACTTCCGATAATGCTGGGTGTATGTGCACGGCATCGGTTATTGCATCTGCTGTCAATCCTGCCTTCATCGCAACAATCACTTCATGTATCAATGTTGAGGCATCAGCCCCGATGATATGGCAGCCGAGTATTTTCCTTGTGCGCCTGTCAGCAAGGACTTTGACAAATCCTTCTTTTTCATCAATGGCAGCGCCCATTCCTGTATTCATGTAGCTGTATTTTCCCACTGCATAATCTATTTTTTTGGCTCTCAGCTCCTGCTCCGTCATTCCAACTCCTGCAATCTGCGGCGAAGAGAATATGGCATGAGGCATTGCAGTGTAGTCAATTCTCCGCTTCTTTTTGGGATAAAATGCATTCCTGTAAACATATTGGGATTCGAGATTCGCGCTGTGCTTGAAAAGGTACCTGCCGACAATATCCCCCAATGCCCACACGTTTTTTGCCGAGGTTTCCATATAGCCGTTTGTTTTGATGAATCCGTTTCCGTCAATGCCTATTCCGGCCCTGCTCACCCCAAGAATATCAGTATTTGGTATCCTGCCGGCGGCAACAATCAATTTTTCTGAAGCAATGTTCTTTTTTCCCCCATTCCTGCCCCGGACAGTTGCGACTATTTTTTTATTTTTTCCGGAAACCTTGACTGCGTTAAAGCCTGTCAGGACATTGTATTTTTTCCTGAATATTTTTGTGAATGCCGCTGATATCTCTTCGTCTTCATTCGGTATGAGGACGTCCCTTTTCTGTATTATTGTGATTTTCGCGCCCAATGAGCCGAAATAATGCGCGAGCTCCGCGCTGATGTAGCCCCCGCCAAGAAAAGTAATGCTTTTCGGCAGTTTGGCCAGCCTCAAGGCTTCCGTGCTTGTCAGGAAATCTATTCTTTCCAATCCTTCTATATTAGGGATTAACGGCCTTGTGCCGGCTGCAATGACAACTTTGTCCCCATAGATGGTTTCTTTTCCCACCTGCAAAGTCCTTTCGCCAATAAATCTGGCTCTTGTTTTGTAGAGTGTGGTATTTTTATCTTCCCTGATGCCCTGCTCTATACCCCTGGAATCACTGTCAACAATTTTATTGACCCTTGTTACCAGCTTCCTGAAATTGACTTTATAGCCCTTTGGATTTATGCCAAAGTTTCCTGCATTTCTTATTGTTTCAGCCACATCAGCGCTGTGAATCAGCATTTTTGAGGGAATGCAGCCCCTGTTCAGGCATGTGCCGCCCATGGGCCCTTCTTCAACAATTGCCACTTTAAAACCCCTGTCGGCTGCTGCAGAAGACACATTTAAGCCTGAGCCTGCGCCTATGACGATGAGATCATATTTTTTCATCGTTATTTTCTTTGCAGAAGGAATATTTAAGATTTGCCTTAAAAATCAATAAATTTATAAAAATTCCACGGAATACATCAAATATGGGCAAACTCACAATTGACGACATGGCTGTCTTCTGCAAAAGGAAGGGATTCGTATTCCCAAGCGGCGAGATTTACGGCGGCATGGCGGGATTCTATGACTTCGGGCATTTGGGCGCTGAGTTGAAGGGCAACATCAAAAATGCGTGGTGGGATTCATTTGTCAGGCAGCGGGATGACATTGTCGGAATGGACGGCAGCATAATCACAAATCCAAAAGTGTGGAAAGCGTCGGGCCATGTTGACAGCTTTACTGACGTGCTTTTGGACTGCAGGAAGTGCGGAATGAGAGGCACAGCCTCAAATGCCCCAAATGCGGCTCGGCTTTGCAGGAGCCAAAGAAGTTCAACCTCATGTTTTCCACAAACATAGGCCCTGTTGCCACAGATTCTTCTACTGCTTACCTAAGGCCCGAGACAGCCCAGCTGATTTTCGCGAATTTCAGGCTGGTGCAGGAGAGTACCAGGATGAAGCTGCCGTTTGGGATTGCGCAGATGGGCAAGTCATTCAGGAATGAGATAAGCCCGAGGGATTTTCTGTTCAGGATGAGGGAGTTCGAGCAGATGGAAATTGAATATTTCGTGCATCCTGACAAAACAGACGACTGCCCTTATATCCATGATGTCCAGGATGCCGAGATGAATGTCTACACTGAAGACATGCAGAAGAAAAACAAAGGCATGGAAAAGATGTCGGTGAAGCAACTAGTGGACAAGAAGATAATCAAGACAAAGTGGCATGCATACTGGCTTGCCCTGATGCACCAATGGTTTGTCGGCTTGGGCGCAAATGCTGATAATTTCAGGATACGGCAGCATGTAAAGGAGGAATTGAGCCATTATGCAGCTGAAACATGGGACCTGGAGTACAATTTCCCATTCGGATGGAAGGAACTGCAGGGCCTTGCAAACAGGACTGATTTTGACCTGAAGCAGCACATGGAGCATTCGAAATCTGACTTGAGCATTTTTGACGAAGAGGCAAAAAAGAAAATAATTCCGCATGTCATATGCGAGCCTTCACAGGGAGTTGAACGGGCTTTCCTGGTGTTCATGTTTGATGCATACACAAACGATGAAAAAAGAGGCAATATCGTATTGAAACTGCATCCAAGGCTGGCTCCTGTGAAATTAGGGGTATTTCCGCTGGTTTCAAACAAGCCTGAGCTTGTCAGCAAGGCAAAGGAGCTGCATAATGAGCTGAAAAAAGAGTTCACGTGCCAGCTTGACACTTCAGGAAGCATCGGCAGAAGGTATGCCAGGGCTGATGAATGCGGGATTTATGCCTGCATTACAGTTGATTTTGACACTTTGAATGATGATTCCGTCACAATAAGGTCAAGGGATACGACTGAGCAGATAAGAGTGAAGAGCTCTGAATTGAAGGAAACTGTTACAAGGATGATGGAAGGGAAGGAATTAAAGGGCTTGGGGAAGATTTTAGGATAATATTATCATCAATTCACTGGTTCTTGACCACTCACCAAACACCCTCGCAAGCTATATAAATACCAATAAATCATCAGGCATCATGTACCAAGAGCCTTCCATAATCGGTGCTTCATGGCTTTCCGAGCAGAGCTTCTGCGAGCAGAAGCTGTACCTTAACAAGGTAAAAAAGATACCTCTGGTTGCGACATTCAGCATGAAAAAGGGCTCTGCAGTGCATGAAAGTAAATATGAGGAATTCGCGAAAGAAGCAAAGCCCGCAACATGGGAAGAATTCTTCGCCAGCGACGGCCTTGTCGTGTCAAGAGAGGTTGAGCTGAGGCATTCCGGCAATAATGTCATACTATTAGGCAGGGTTGACGAGGTTGCCTGCGATAAAGACGGAGTTTACATTATAGACGACAAGCCGAATGATTACGCGTACATCGGGATAAGGAAGCAGATATGGGCATACTGCCATCTGGTTGAAAACAATTTCAAGGCTTTGATTGAGAAAAACAACAAGACTGTATTTGCAGTGCTGAAAAATCGTGATACAGGAGCAGTTGTCTGGAAGGAGAAATATATAGGGACCCATAAGGAAGAGCTGCTCATTTCTTTGATGAGATTAAGGGATGTACTTACAGGCAAGAGGCAGCCTGAACCTACAAAGAATGCAAACAAATGCAAGGTCTGCCAGTATAATTCCGTGTGCGAGTTTTCGCTGGTAAAGGAAAAAGCCGAACAAACCTAGAATTTGCTATTTTTCCACCTGCAAAATCCACATTCCTCTGCGCAATCTGGAATATCTTCTTCCAATACTTTTAAGGCATTTTTTATTATTTTTTCAGCATTGCCTATTGAAATGCTCATTTTGACTAAATCAGTGTTGAAAAGTATTTCGCCTTCTGCATTTACCTTATTGGGATGGTAAAACAATAAATAGGAATAATTTTCGGTTTCATAGCTGTTTTTTCTTAAAAGAAAATTATAAATGTCCAATTGATCCTGATAATGGTCTGCTGTGTCTTCCTTTAATGGGAAACCCCTTGTTTTGTAATCAAGGACTATCAGTTTTTTG
>JACOZO010000027.1 GCA_016181325.1 Candidatus Woesearchaeota archaeon
GGGCCTGTAGCACAGCCTGGTTATTGCGCACGAATCTTATCCGATTGCGAAACTGATATTGCCAGGCAGTCATCGTGAGATCCTGAGAGGCAAAATCTGTCCAGGAATTCAAATCTCAGCAGGCCCACTTTATTTTTTAAGTATAGAAGTAACTGCTTCCGCTAATTTTGTTTTCTTGTTTATGTTTCCGAATCCAATATATTTTGCATAGTTTAAAACACTTTCATTTTTATCAATTCTTAGATTATATCCTTGAACTAACCTACCATCTATCTTCCTAAAATATTGTTCTTTTTTAATAATAATTGAATAAATACCAAAGTTTTTCAGCAATTCCCCTAACTGGTTCAAATAGCCTTTGCAATTCTCTTTTAAATCATCAAGTTTATACATGGAATATCTGATTTCCCATCTTTTTCTATTCCTGGAAAAACCAATTGAACCCTCACAATCAAAGGATTTTCTTAAGAATGTTGCCCGGATTTCTTTAGTTCCATTAATAATCCAGTAAGGGACACCATACTCATTCTTTACTTTATCGCCTCCAGGAATCCCGCACAAGCTTAATGTTCTCACTAAAAAAGAGTTTATAATAAAATAAGCATATCTGATTCCAAATTTCCTGATTCCAAGATCTTTTATTGCTCCTTTAATATTAAATAGATTCAAAATAAGCTTCTCGAATTGAATTAATTCTTCCCCCTCTTTTGAATAATATGCAACCCAGCTATACTGATATGATTTAAATCTTGGCTTTATATGTACGGACCCGTCTGTTAAGAGAATAGCGGCCACTTCAGCAAGTTTTACTGAAGAAGTAATGGGTAATAAATGCCCATATTTTGAGAGGGATTCTTCGGCATACTTCATGGATTTATAAGTTCCAATGATGTCATTTTTTGTTACAAGTATATTTTCCATCTCAGTCACCTCAAAAGTTTTCTGCTTTCCAAAAACTTCGGAGTTAGGGAAAAAGAGGTTTTAAGTGGAAATTACTTAGTTGGCTTTCGTGTAATAACCGAATGACCTTTATGTAAGTTCCATTTTCCTTCTTTTTCAAATTATTGTAGAATCTCTCATTTAAATACCCCGCCAAGGTGTTTGGCCAGTGGCCAGTGCTCATGATGTATTTTCCGTAACCTCTGACAAATTTTATCACTACCATAAAGTTTATATAGTAGTTCGTATTTTAAAAATGGTAACGAATTCAATAAAGGGGCTGATTATGTTATCGTCGAAAAAAAATAGTTTCATTTTGCTTGTTCTTGTAATTTTCACTATGAGCAGCTGCGAGGTCTATCAGACTTTGTACGGGCAGCCGCCTAACCAGACGATGGTTCAGGTGCCTTCTGAAAATGAATCCGTGGTTGAGGGGATAAAGATAGTCACTGAGGAGATTCCGATAGAGGGGTCAGACGCGGCGAAAAGCGCCATAATCGTGGATGAAACAAACCTGGTGAATCTTGAGCCCAAGGCAGAGGATCCTGACAGGGACAGCCTGCTCTTTACATTCACGTCACCTCTTGATGAGAATGGCCAGTGGCAGACAACATACGGGGACGAAGGCGCCTATACTGTCACCATAACAGCTTCTGACGGGGAGCTTACCGCTTCAAAGGAGGTATTGCTGATAGTCAAGAAGAAGGAGGAAGCGCCTTCGATAGGATCGCAGAAGCCCGTTGAATCCACGGTATTTGTTGATGAGGGCACAAAGACAGAATTTTCCATAGAGGCTGTTGATCTGAACAAGGACGTTTTGAGCTATGAATGGAAGCTTGATGGCGAAGCGGTGAGCGAAGACGTGCTTTTTGAATACTCCCCTGACTATGATGATGAGGGCTCGCATACATTAAAAGTGGATGTGAGCGACGGCGTTTCAGTGGCCAGCAGCCTCTGGTCCATTACAGTGAACAACGTCAACAGGGTGCCAATGCTTAATGATATCCCGGGCATAACTGCCAAAGAAGACGAGGAGATCACAATAGTCTTGGACGCTTATGACGAGGACGGCGACGAGCTGACATACAGTATTGACAGCGAGAATTTCATCGAGGAAAGCAAGGGTACGTTTGCATGGAAGACGGACTTTGACAGCGCAGGAAGCTTTGTGTTCAAGGTTTCTGCCAGCGACGGAGAAGATGAGACCATCCAGCAGGTCAGCGTGGAAGTGCAGAACGTCAACAGGCCTCCGGTCATACTTGATGTGGTGCAAAAAACATAATTGTTTCTTATTTTAGGGTGGATTGATTGATGGGAAGAAAAGTGATATTGTTGCTAATTATAGCGCTTATGGCATTTGCGCCTGCATATGCCCTAAGGAATCTGACCTACAGCGAGACCGAAAAGGTGGCCCTTTCACCAATTGTCGCCGATCCTGACAATGATGCCATCGAAATAGAGTATTCGCCGCCTCTTGATGCGAATGGGGAATGGCAGACGGATTATGGCGACGCCGGGCAGTACAACATCACGCTCACTGTTTCTGACGGGGAAAATCGTGTGGCAGAGGAATTGCTGCTTGTCATATCAAGGAAAGAAGAGCCGCCTGTGATAATCTCAAGCGCCCCTGCCGAGGAGGAGATAGAAGTGGATGAAGGCGGCTCTGTCAAGGCAAGCATAGAAGCCCAGGACCCTAATAAGGACAGGCTCAGGTACAGCTGGTTGCTTGACGGCGATGATGTTGCAGAGGCCATGGAATTCACTTACAAGCCTGGCTATAGCGATGCCGGCGACCACGTTCTTGTTGTAGTCATATCAGACCATGCAAGCGAGACAAGGAAAGAATGGAAAATCAAGGTCAATAATGCCGATTTTGAAGGGATTATAGGTGCAATTAGTGACGTAATAATCGCTGAAGGCGAGACGGCAAGGATTGACATCCCTGATCTTGGGAAACACGGGCTAAAGTATGAGATATCAGAGCCTATTGG
>JACOZO010000102.1 GCA_016181325.1 Candidatus Woesearchaeota archaeon
GGAAGTCAGCTACATACACGCAGAGGGCTACCCTGCCGCTGAGATGAAGCACGGGCCGATTGCGCTGATAGAGAAGGACATGCCCATAGTCTTTGTGGCACCCCATGATGTCTATACATATGGCAAGATTTTAGGAAATATAGAGGAAGTCAAGGCAAGGGGCGGCGTTGTCATTTCCATCGCAACCGAAGGTGACAAAGAAATAAAGGAAAAATCTGACCACATCATTTACATCCCGAAAACCCTTTACACATTAAGCTCCATGCTTGCCGTGATTCCATTGCAGCTTCTTGCTTACCATATTGCCGTGAAGCTCGGCAGGAACGTTGACAGGCCGAGGAATCTGGCAAAGGCGGTGACAGTGGAGTAAAAATGGCAAAGTGCAATTTTTTCATAATCCACGGCATTTACGGGCATCCTGAAGAGAACTGGTTTCCGTGGCTGAAGAAGGAGCTTGAAAAGAGCGGCCATGAAGTTATCGTGCCAAGACTCCCGACTCCGATGGGCCAGTCGCTTGAAAGCTGGATGAAAGCCATTAAACAGTATGAAGGCAAAATAAATGAGAAAACTATCATGATAGGCCACAGCCTTGGATCAGCATTCATTCTTAATTATCTTGAGCAGGCAGACAAGGAAATAAAGGCTGCATTTTTAGTGGCGGGCTACCATAAGGTCCTTGAAAATGAGTTCAAGGAATTGAATGATGGTTTTGTAAATAAGAAATTTGATTGGGGCAGGATTATTGAAAACTGCGGAAATTTCTTTGTTGTTGCGTCGGATAATGATCCCTACATACCTTTGGAGATAAACAGGGAGCTGAATATGCTTGTTGACGGGGAGCTGCACGTAATAAAAAACGGGGGGCACTTGAACAAGAAGGCAGGATTTGGTAAATTCCCTAAATTGCTGGGGATAATATCAAAATTCATTAAAAATTCTGAATAAAATGCAGGTAAGAAAAGCGACTGAAAAGGACTCGGAAGGCATTGCAAATGTTCTGGTTAGCTCTTACAATATCGCTGACTTGGAAGAAGCCGGGCAGGTTTTCCTGGACGAAACGAAAAAACACCATCATTATATCGTTGCAGAAGAAGACGGCAGGATTATAGGCATAGTCACGTGGGCAATGCACGGCCTTCCAAAGCACATGCTCTGCGAGCTTGACAGGATTGCAGTGCTGCCGGAATTCAGAGGGAAGGGAATCTCAGTTTTATTGTTTAATTTCATGAAAGAAGATGCAGACAATGAGTATAAAAGACATGGTTTTAGGCTGAGAAAATTATATCTTTTGACGCATGACGACAATGAAAGGGCGCATGCATTCTACCACAAGATGGGATTCAAGCACGAGACGACACTGAAGCAGCATTATTACAAGGACAAGGACGAGTATGTGTTCAGCATGTTTTTTGAGTGAAATTTTGTCGTGCAGAGATTGGGGATTATTCCAAATAAGAATTATTTTTCCTTTCAAAGTCTATAGTAGAAAAAGGCTTACCCCCATAATCATGCCCAGGATAAACTTCTAAATTGCCATCAAGCTCCTTCAGCCTTTTCAGGCTTTCAGCCATTACTTTTAAATCTCCACCAGGCAGATCAGTTCTTCCAATAGAGCCTACAAATAAAGTGTCTCCGGTTATGATTTTCCCGTCAAAAATAAAGCAGGAGCTTCCAGGAGAATGTCCGGGAGTATGCAAGACTTCAATTTCAATTTTTCCGACATTTATCTTATCACGATTTTTAAATCCAATAATTTTAATTTTATTGTTTATTTTTCTTATTGGTTCAGCTTCCGAAGAATGCGCATAAACTTCCGCATTCGTTTTCTTAAAAATATATTCAACATCATTGATATGGTCGTAATGCGTGTGCGTCAGGAGGATTTTCTTGATTTTTAGATTATTTTTATTGCAGAAGTCCAGCAGAATGCCTGCATCCCATCCCGGGTCAACTATGGCTGCCTCTTTTGTCTTTGAATCGGCGATTACATAGGCGAAATTATCCATGTTTCCGACTTTAATCTGCTGGAATATCATATTCTAAAGAATCCATTGCCGTATAAAAACCTTTATAAACCGTGCTGGAATCCGTAAAATGAAGTTTTATGGTATCACCAAAGCTAAGGTCAAGGTCGTGGAGAAGGGTCCAGAAGCGCACTCCAGGAGGAAGGAATGTCACCCATTATGAAAGAGAGAAGCCTTCCAAGGCGCAGTGCGGCAATTGCGGCGCAGCGCTGAGTGGAGTCCCAAGGGAGCTGCCGTACAAGATGAAGGCAATGCCGAAGACAAAGAAGAGGCCGGAAAGGCCGTATGGCGGCGTTTTATGCAGCCCCTGCATGAGGGAAAAGATAGTAGAGCGTGCAAGGCAGCAATAAATCTGATAATTATGGGTTTTTTATCGCAATCTTTATTTATTACAGATTATTGAAACAAAACATTGAAATCACTCGGGCTGGTGGCGACACGGCCTAGATATGGGTGAGCGGAGGAAAAAATGATTCAGATTGGAAGGGTTTGCGTGAAGATTGCAGGCAGGGATGCAGGCAAAAAATGCGTTGTGATTGATATTCTTGATGACAGATTTGCCCTGATTGACGGCGAGACAAGAAGAAGAAAGTGCAATGTCATGCATTTGGAGCCGGTGAATCAGGTTATGGATATAAAGAAGAATGCTTCCCATGATGAGGTTTCCAAGGCTTTCGAGCAGATTGGCCTGAAGGTGAGAGAGACAAAACCAAAGGGGAAGAAAGAAAAGCCAAAGCAGAAAAGGAAGACTCCTGAGCAGCTTAAAGCCCGGAAGGAAGAGAAAAAGAAGCTGAGGGATTTATTCAGGACAAAGAAGGAAGAGAAAGAATCAAAGGCTGAATCTGGCTTGGAAGAGAAGGCGGGAATCAAGGGCAAGGA
>JACOZO010000103.1 GCA_016181325.1 Candidatus Woesearchaeota archaeon
CGGATATTTAATATTATTGATTGAGCCAGCCGGAGATTAGTTTTATCGCGTTCTCCCTTTTTCTAGGAAAAGCTGCCATGCTGACCTTTATATGAAAGCATTTTCCGGAATCCGTAATTGCCAATTTCCTGTCCTGGAGCCATTCATCCTTGCCAATTCTCAGATAAAAATTAAGGTCTTCGTCAATCCTGCTGTCCAGCTGGCTTAATAATGTTTTTTTGCCGTGGCTGTCCAAAAGCCCCAGGATATGCTTGAGAAATTTTGATGTATGCGCCCCTTTTATCAAAACTAACTTGAATGTTGTTATGGGCTTTTCATTGAATCCCCCGGCAGTAGAAGTCTGAACAGCCAATTTCTCGTCTTCCAGATTGAAAGGGAGCAATCCAGCAATGCCTTCAGAAATCATATCGCTTCTTTCATCATGATAAGAAAAAACAGTTATCTCTATCCTGTTGGCCAGTTTCATTCTGCAGTCTGTGTGGTGTTTTCCAGTATGCTGACTATGCCCCATATCTGCGTCCTGGTATGAGACTGAAGGTTGATGTCGTTTACTATCTCATCAAGCTCGTTGAGGACCTTGTTGATCTTGAGCGACATTTCAGAGCCATTCCCAAGGCACACAGTGATTCCTTCAAGCTTGATTTTGATGTTTCTTGGCACAGCAGCGTCTTCCATCAGCTCCCTTAATGCCAGGGCCACTTTTACTAGGTTTTCTTCGTGCTGCTGCGTCATTTTTACCCAAGTAATCAGTCATTCTTTATCTTCTTCAGAATTTCAGACTGCAGTTTCTGCGTCTTTTCCCTGACCTGGCTTTCCTGCTTCTCCATGCTTTTAATCCTGAGCTCGAACATTTCCTTTTTGGATTCAAGGTCGGCCTTAAGCTCCTTCTTATCAGACATGACCATTATATTGCCCACAATCTTGTACGCGGTTTCGGCATTCTCAAGCTCTCCCAGCGCTGATTCAGCTTCGACAAGCTGCGCCTGAAACTGCTGTTTCTGCGCCAGAAATGTCTGCAGGCTCTGCTCGTACATCTGCAGCTGGCCTATCTTATGCTCTGTTTCTTTGGATATTTCCTGCTCTGCCATGTCAAACTGCCTTTACCTTGGTTGTGACTGTCCTTGCCTTGAAAAGCATCTTGCTGCCGCAGTACGGGCACCTTATCCTTTTTCTGATGTAGTCAGAAGCGACCTTCTTGTTGCAGTCAAAGCACTTGTATTCGCTCATAGATCCTCCATAGAGATTACTCCGCTTTTATCTCCTCTTCCGTGTCCCGGGCTTCCTCGGCAGACTCAGCCTCCTCAATTATTTCCGGCTGCGTTTCCTGTGATGGCGCCTCTTCAGCAAGCACCCTCTTCTCAACAGAATAAGCCTTGCCTACGAATTTGGATTTGCATTTTCTGCACTGCCATATGCCCATTGCCAGCCTCTTGACCGCGATCTTGCTGCAATAAGGGCATTTGTGAAGCCTTCTCTGCTCATACTCTATCTTCCCGAAATTGTTCTTGGTCTTTGTGCCGTATCTCGCTCCAAATCTCTTTATAGAACCATATTTTTTGACGTCTGCCATTTTTCGCTCAAAGGAGGCTGTTAAGATGACGCCAATCTTTTCCGCCTCTGCAAAAAGACCGGCTAAAAATAAAACCCAAAGTGGGGCTGCCCGGATTTGAACCGGGGTCTTCTGGTCCCAAACCAGAAAGGATGTGTCCAAGCTACCCTACAGCTTTGCGCCCATATCGTTCGCGAATTTTTGATTCACAAGCAAATGTCCCGCACTGTAGCCCCTTTTGCAGCAACAAAATCCCATTTATAAATGTATCGCTGGTAAAAATCAGGAGATAGTTATCGGGCCATATCCGACAATACAAAGCTTAAAATACAGCAATAATTCCTTTGATAGCATGGACATACCGGAAATAGAGAGATTTCATCTCAAGAAAACAATAAAGGAACTGGAAGGGAAGAAGGCCAGGCACACGGAGCTGATTACTGTGTACATCCCGCAGGATTATGACATGAACAAGATAATCAACCATCTTTCGCAGGAGCAGGGCACGGCTTCAAACATAAAATCAACTGCAACAAGGAAAAACGTGATAGCTGCCCTGGAAAAGATGATACAGCACCTCAAGCTTTTCAAGAGAACGCCGGCTAACGGGCTTGCCGTGTTCTCAGGCAACGTGGCCGAGAGGGAAGGGCAGGAGGATTTCAGGGTGTGGAGCGTGGAGCCTCCTGTGCCGCTCAAGACAAGGATATACCGCTGCGACAAGGATTTTGTGCTTGACATCCTTAGAGACATGCTTGAGGCAAAGGAGGTCTATGGGCTGATAGTGATTGACAGGAGGGATGGAAACATCGCGCTTCTCAAGGGCAAGTCCATAATCAACCTCGTGAAGACACATTCGGAAGTGCCGGGAAAGATAAAGGCAGGCGGCCAGAGCGCCATGAGATTCTCGCGGCTGAGAGAGGGGGCAATCAAGGACCACTACAAGAAAGTGGGGGAATATGTCAAGGAGCAGTTCCTGAAGCTGGAGGGGCTCAAGGGCATAATCGTAGGAGGGCCCGGGCCGAGCAAGTATGATTTTGTAAACGGGGATTTCATAACTACTGAAGTCAAGAAAAAGATAATAGCCATCAAGGACATTGGATATACCGGGGAATTCGGGCTGGAAGAGCTGCTAGAAAGGAGCCAGGACGTGCTGGCAAAGGAAGGGGTGATTGAAGAGAAGAAGCTTGTCACAAGATTCCTCGAAACCCTGGCAAAAAACCAGACTAAGGTCAGCTACGGGGAAAATGAGGTCATGAAAGTACTGAAGATGGGGGCCGTGGACATACTGATGCTCTCTGAAAAGCTGGATGATTCGAAGATAGAGAATTTCGAGGAAGAGGCAAAGA
>JACOZO010000104.1 GCA_016181325.1 Candidatus Woesearchaeota archaeon
GCCAGGCTATCAGCAGGAAACAACTGGGGATAAAAAAGAAAAGCAAACATCTGACAGGACAGCAGGATATTTCAGAAGGCTAAGGCCCGGCCCAAGACTGCAGATTTATGACCCCAATGCTCCGCAATTGGCAGACAGGCTGTCTGCTTCATATACCCTGGATTTTGCAAGGAATGCAGCAGCCAAAATCCCTTATGCCGCAAGGCAGCTGGCAGGTTATATGGCGCGGATTCCGAACAAGTATATGCACACAATTCATGCCGCGCATGATGCAGGCGAAGAAGGCGGTCTTGAAGCTATTGTCCAAAGCCATGAATCAAAGAAGGCCGCTTAATCAGCTCCTGTCATCATACTGCCCCTTGACCTTGTACTTGTCGGAAGTCAGTATGTCATTGTAGAGCTTATCGTAATCCTCTTCAAACTTGTCTTTCCTGAGGAGAAGCTTGTATAGGACATAAAGGCCGATTGCGGCATAAATTGCTATCAGAATAGTCTTGTTGATTGGCATTTTTACTTTAATGATTGTTAAGTATTTAAATTTTATGAATCAGCAAAAATTCTTCTCGATGAACTCAGCCATCTGCGTGTTGCCGGCAGCCTGGTAGGCCTTCGCAGCAAGCCTGTAGTTCTTAGAGTGTATGCACATCACGGCAGCATTGTTAAGCCTGTCCTTGTCCTTTGTAGGGATGAAGCACAATGCAGCCAGCTCAGCCTTGGCCTCTGCAAGGAACGAGTCCCCCAGTTCCTTAAGCTTTTCAATCTGCCCTGCTTGGGCCATTATGTCTATTGCCTCGGCAAACCTGTTCTGCTTGTAGAGCTTTTCGCCTACATCGCTTAAAATGTTCTTTCTTGTGGATTCATCAAGCATAGAAAGGTTGACAGAATTGATTCCCTTAGTCAGTATCTTTTCAACTATTGGGTTTTCCACAGGATTTAGGGGTATTGCGATTAATATAAATTTTTTGGAAAATGCCCATCACCCTATATAAAGGGCAAACATTTAAAAGGCAGCGTCTGATTAACGAGGATATGGACATAAAAGGAATAACATTGATGCCTGAATTTGAGAAGGCAGTTATGGACCTTGGATTCTCGGAATTCACGGAGATACAGGAAAAATGCATACCTTTGATACAGCAGGGCAGGGATGTCATAGGTCTGTCGCACACCGGCTCCGGAAAGACAGCTGCATTCGGCTTTCCCGCGCTTGAAAAGGTTGTGCCGGGCAAAGGCATACAATTGCTGGTGCTTGTCCCTACAAGGGAGCTTTGCCTCCAGGTGGCGAAGGAATTCAGGAAATTCACGAAATACAGGAAGACTTCAATCGTTGAAGTGTATGGCGGCGTGTCAATAGGGCCGCAGATGCACGCCCTTCCCCATGCAGATGTTGTCGTAGGCACTCCTGGCAGGATGCTGGATGTTATCTCCAGGAATGCATTTGACTCCAGCCGCATAAAAATCCTTATCCTAGACGAAGCTGACAAGATGTTTGAGATGGGTTTCATCGAGGATGTCAGGGAGATCGTTTCTACAGTGCCTAAAGGCGGCCAGAAGCTGCTTTTCAGCGCAACCATGTCAACCCAGATCATGGACATCGCAAAGACCTACATGAAGAACCCCGAAAAGGTCAAGATGCCGGTCTATGTCGACAAGAGCAAGCTCATACAGAACTATTATGAATGCGACAGGAGGGATAAATTCTCGCTGCTGTCGCATATAATCAAGAAAGACCCTACCGGGCTGAAGCTTGTTTTCTGCAGCACAAGGCATATTGTGGATATTATCGACAAGAACCTCAACAGGCAGGGCATACAGTCGCAGGCCCTACATGGAGGGATGTCGCAGAGCAGGAGAAAGCAGGTCATGGACGCGTTCAAGAACCAGCAGCTTGAAGTGCTTGTGGCCAGCGATGTCGCTGCACGCGGCCTTGACATAAAGAACGTCAATCTCGTGATAAACTATGACATTCCAAAGACTTCACAGGAGTACGTCCACAGGATAGGCAGGACTGCAAGGGCAGGAGAGGAAGGCAATGTCATTTCATTATTGTGCCAGGAAGACCACGAGAACTTCAGGAGCGTCCTTCAGGACAGGTCATTGCTCATCAACAAGCTCAAGACGCCTGAATTTGAAAGGGTTGAATTCATAAGGCCGCAGCGCAGTTATGGCGGCAACAGGCAGTTCGGAAGGCAGCAAAGGGGCGGATTCCAGGGCAGGCCCAGATTCCACGGAGGCGGCGGGTTCAGGGGCAGCAGGAGATATTGAGAATATTAAGTTCATAAATTAAGGTCTTTTTCTGTTAGGTGACCACAAAAAACAGAAATAAATAAAATGTAGTCACCTTAAAAATCAGCTTTTGGGTATTCTGAATGAGGTATTGAGGGTTGATTTGGAGTAGAAGTGCATATAACTCCAGTTAAATACAATTGAGTTCTCGCTACAAATACTAAAACGGGAAGGGAGCGTCGTCCTACGGACATATTGCCTTGCTTCGCAAGAAATTATATAATTTGGCTGGCTCACTTCAAATCAACTTGAAGCTAAAAAAACATTTATATACTACTTAGATTATCACTTGATTATATGAACAAAAAAATCTTAACAGTCGCAATAGCACTTCTTATGGTTGTGGCAGTAACTGCGACGGCAGTATTTTTTCTTTTTCCTTATGAACCAAAGCAACCACCCAAAGTGGATGATGTCGGCTCGACCCCACAAGGAATGGAAGAAGTAGTAAATGCCAATAATAAATTTGCTTTTGAGTTATACTCTGAACTCGATAAATCTGAAAAAGAAAATATTTTCTATTCGCCTTATAGTATTTCTGCTGCTTTAGCAATGACTTATGAAGGTGCAAAAGGACAAACAGCAGATGA
>JACOZO010000121.1 GCA_016181325.1 Candidatus Woesearchaeota archaeon
CTGAAAATGTAGTTGCCGTCAATTCCACCATAGGTGGTGCCGAACTCTGTTCGAGCATTGCGAGGCTCTTAAAAGATTTATAGCAAGCCAAAAGGAAATTGCAATGGGAAACTACGGAGTAGTTACCGAAAATCCGATTAGGATTGTCTGTTGATTTTCGAGTATTTTGGCTTTTATTGATACGTAAAAAGCCGAGCCGACGGCAACCTCGAAGAGATTTTCAGGGAAGCCGTCTGGACAGGTAAATTTATATATCTTGGTAGGATAAACTGCCAATAATGCTCCAGAAGTTCATAGCTGCCGTGGAATTGTGGGTTGGGCTGGTCTTTCTTAGTGCTGTCTTGAGCGCAATACCTTTTATCGGGCAGATAGTTGGCGCAATAATTGGTGCAGTTTCAGGCATTCCTTTCTATTCATACCTATTGGTATTGTTTGGGGCACTGTTGTTCTATGATGGGATTACAAAATTGATGAGAGGATAGACGAGAAGAAATAATATATACTGTAATATATATTTTCTACAGGCACTGGTCACTAGCCAAACACCCTTGCAGAGTATATAAATAACCCGTGCCATCTTATTCTTGGTTGTGCAAACAACTACCTCCTCCCTGGAGCTAACGCTCATAATCTAAGGGGAGTTGAAACAAAACGCGAAAGCAATGAGGTATTAAAATGGAAACAAAGAATTTACCTGAGAAGAAATTTAGCGCTGGCGCCATATCATCAACAGTATGGCAGAACCAGGGAAAGGGCAGTAATGGCGAGCCTGTAGAGTACAGGACCATTACTTTCCAAAGGAGATACAAAGACAAAAGTGGCGTGTGGCAGTCAACCAACACTTTGAGGATAAACGACCTGCCAAAGGCTTCTGTCGTGCTGCAGAAAACATATGAGTACATTATCCTAAGCGGGATTAATGGATCTTCTGAGGAATATGCTGTTGAGGGTTCAATTTAGCCCTCAAGGCAATAATTATAAATAAACAAGGTGATAACCAATGGAACAGGAATTAATAGCAGTTGAAGAGAAAAATAATTCGAGGAAAAGCAGAATGGCAGCAAAGGAAGATAGAAACTCTGAGAAATCGCAGTCAATATATGACTTGCCGGGAGTAGGGGCTGCCACCGCGGAAAAGCTTATGGCGGTCGGCTACAGCGATCTCATGAGCATTGCAGTAGCCACGCCTGCCGAGATAATTGATGCCACAGGAATGGGGGATGCCCTGGCGAAAAAACTCATCGCAGTTGCGAGGTCGTCTCTGGAGATGGGGTTTGAATCGGGAGATGACCTGCTCAAGAGAAGGGACAGTGTCATAAAGATAAAGACAGCAAGCAGCGCATTGAACCAGCTGCTTGGAGGGGGCTTTGAAACAGGCGCAATAACCGAATGCTTTGGTGAATTTGGGTCGGGAAAGACGCAGATAGCCCACACGCTTTCTGTGATGTCGCAGAATATAAGCGAGGATGCCGTGGCTGTGTATATTGACACCGAAAATACATTCAGGCCCGAGAGAATTAATCAGTTTGCCAAGGGCGCAGGGCTTGATCCTGATAAAGTCCTCAAAAACATACAGGTTGCACGGGCTTACAACTCAGACCACCAGATGCTCCTTGTTGAGAAGATAGATGACCTGATAAAGAAAAAAGGGCTCAATGTGAAGCTTGTGGTTGTGGACTCTTTGACTGCCCATTTCAGGGCTGAATTCATAGGAAGAGGAACGCTGGCAGACAGGCAGCAGAAGCTCAACAGGCACATGCACGCGCTGCTCAAGCTGGCTGACACGCATAACCTTTGCGTCTACGTGACTAACCAGGTGATGGCAAAGCCTGACATGTTTTTCGGCGATCCTACGCAAGCCATAGGAGGCCATATAGTCGCCCATGCAAGCACCTATAGAATCTACCTGAGGAAAGGCAAGAAAGGCACAAGAGTGGCTAAACTGATTGATTCGCCAAGCATGCCTGAAGGGGAAGCCGGCTTCTACGTAGACACGGATGGAATAAAGGATGTGGAATAACAAAAATCAAATTTTTCCAATGAATTCTTTTTTTATTTTTATTATGTTATTTTTATGATCATTATCCCTGGAAAGGTCCCCCTGAAAATGTAGTTGCCGTCAAGTTTGCGAGGCTCTTAAACTACGACGTGAAACTGACAAAGGGGATGCCTACGGAGTTGGTGCCGAACTCGGTTCGAGCATACCTTACGGGGAATGTCAGTCTTCCATTCCACTTTCAAGCCGAGCCGACGGCAGCCTCGGAGAGATTTTCGGGGGAGCCCCCTGGAAAGTAAGGTTTATAATAGAGGAAGGAATATTGCCTGTTGTAGATAGTCGTGGTCTTGATGGGCATAAAAAATATTTCAGTCGTAGGCGCCGGTGGCTGGGGGACTGCCTTGTCAGTGCTTCTTGCCAATAAGGGGTTTGATGTTTTGCTGTGGTGCAGGAGGAAAGAGCTGTCTGAATCGATCCAAAAGCGCCGGGAGAATTTGAAGTACCTCAAAGGAATTAAAATTCCAAGTGGAGTCAAAGCGACTAATGATATTGGGTGCGTGAAAAATTCCGAATTAGTAGTTATTTGCGTGCCGTCAGAATACGTCAGGAATGTGTTGAGGCAGGCTAAACCTTTCATCGGAAAAAATTGTGTTGTCCTGAGCGCCTCGAAGGGTTTGGAGGCCGGCTCGTCAAAGAGAATGAGCCAGGTGGTGGAAGAAGAGACATCATCCGGAAAAGTGGCTGTATTGAGCGGCCCAAATCATTCGGAAGAAGTGAGCGCGGGCCTTCCTACAGCAACAGTCATAGCGTCCAAAAGCGCCGGAACCGCCCGC
>JACOZO010000122.1 GCA_016181325.1 Candidatus Woesearchaeota archaeon
AGCCCCACTTCCATGGGCTGTATCCCGAGCCTGAGCAGGATTTCAGCCACCTTTGGCTTGATCTTGTCGCCTTTCTTCGCCACTACTGTGTCTTCCTTTATGGCTATCTTGCCGCCTTCAATTCCTGACTTGATGCCTGTCATCGAAAGCTCTGCAATGAAAGGGCCTGGGGCAAACGGAGTCGGGCCTTTGTGTATCGTGATGTCATTAGGCGCAATCTGCCCTGCCTTTGCAGGCGCCGGGCTCTTGCTCTTGTCAAGCGTCCTGCTCAGCCTGAAAGGGTTTTCATTCGTGAAAATCAGCGCAGGCATGCCGCCAAGATGCTCGTTGAGGCTTTCCAGCCCTTTCTTTTCCTTTGCAGCCTGCTGGAATGCTATCTTTATTATCCTCCTTTTTGTCATTGTGAGGACTGCATTCTTCCTTAGCTGCGCCCTCATGTTCTGCAATTGCGGGGCTGGCATGCTTTCCATGTTCACGACCCCTATGATAGGGTATTTCCTGGCAAGCTCGACAAGATTGCTTACAACCTCTTTCTTATATTCCGCGACGTGTGCCTGCATCATTTTTTACCTTTTGGCGCTTCCTTTGCAGCCTCTTCCTTATCCCTGATTTTCACCGGCTTTCCCATGGTCAGCTTGATGAATGCATTCTTTATGTTCTCGCTTTCATTCGGCAGGGCCTTAAGCACGGAATTATACACAATCAACAAATTCTCCGCCAAATCATCGTCCTTCAATGATTCCGAGCCTACCGCGCACATCACTACAGGAGAGACTTTTGCCGAAACCCTTATCATTTTCTGCAGCCTTTCGACAAGCGGGCTTAAGTTTGCGTTAGGCGGGACAACGCAGCCTGCTTTTGGATTTGGCATCTTGCCCCTTGGGCCGAATATCCTTCCGAATGCAGTGGCTATCTTCGGCATTATGTTTGCCTGTGCTATAAAATAATCATAATCCCTTGCCAGAACCTTTATCTCATTTTTCTTTAGATTGGCAAGGCTGTCAGAAGTAATAGTATGGTCAACCGTCTTCTTTGCGTTGTCAAGCAGCTCAGGGCCGACAATCGCGCAGATTTTCGCCTTTCTGCCCCTGCTGAACGGCAGGCTGATATAAAGGTCAATCTGGTGCTCAGGCTTCTTCAGGTCAAGGCCCTTCAGATTTATTATGAGGTCAAAATTCTGGTCAAACTTGCGCTTCTTAGAACTGTTACGTGCTTCCCTGATGCAATTTATTATCTGGTGCTTTTCCATAATTCCCTCCTACCGAAGTAGTGATGATGGGTTAAATTTAAGGAAGAGATTGCTTCTTTTTAAAGGTAGCGGTTTTTCAGATGTACCTAAATTGGGGACAACTCAATCTTGGTAAACTCCCTTTCATTCACTTTTCTCCAATACTTCCTTGGGGTAGGGCTATCTGCCAAAGCAGATATCAACTCATTGCCTAATTTTATGATTTCTTCTTCGAGATAATTTGGCAATTGCTTTTTCATCTGCCTTTACCTTTCGCTCTATCTTTTTAAGGTCTTCTTGTGGGGGCAGATTTTCAGGCTTAATCCCACTTTTTGACAGAAGACCCCTTATATCTGCATTATTTTTAACATGCTCTTTAGTTATTTTATTCTCTCCCAACAAATTTTCCCTTTTTACATTAAAATTTGTAATTTCTGTCGCCAAGTTTTTTGCAGTTATAGTGATAGTTGGCAAAAAATCCGCAAGTGGCCTGCTTTGAGGCACTCTGAGCTTATTTTTCATCTGAGAAGTGGTAATCCCCCCAAATAAAGCTTCATCTCCTTTGCTCCTGATTCGCGCAAATCCAGCATCATCAACACCTCGTTCGTAAATAAGCTTTGAAAGCTCTGTTTCTGAGTCAACAAGGTTCTTTCTAGCATTCAGCCTTTCTACTAATGCAATTCTTTGCTCTATTAACTCCTGTTTTCTTGTCTGCACTGCAAAATAGCTTTGTGCAAATGCAATCTCTTCCTTTTTTGGATCTCCGTTCTGCGCAATAAGGTAGCAGGCATATCTTGTGAGCATGAAATCCTCAATTTCCCTTTCCGCTTCTGAGCCTATCTTAACCTTTTTCCTGGTGCCGGGAAAATGGTCAGCCGTATTATGCCCTGAATTTTTGCAGGCAATCCTTGCCTTTTCAATTACTTTGACAAGATTTTCCCATTTATCATATCCTAAAAGCATTTGCAGGTCTCTTGCATACCAGAATTCAACGCTATCAGCATTATAAGCATAATCTTCGAACGTTTTTTGGAGTTTAGTGATGATTTGCTTGTCCATGATTTTCACCTAAATTTATTTTCATACTCGGGATATAGTTTCATAAGTTTTGCCATCTGCTGAGGTTAATTTCAGTTGTACACAAAATGTGGACAGCTCGATTACATGCTCTAATTCCCTCTTTTTCAGCATGATCCAATAGTTTCTGGGGTTTGAGCTGTCTGTGAGCGCTTGCACTATGTCTATAATTGAGAAAAACCATTCATTATTGTGCCAAATCCTGCGTATTTTCTTGTTTTGGAAGACAACAAGAGCTTTGTCTTGGTCAGTCATTTTAAGGAATCCTCAATAATCTTCTGAATGGAATCTATTCAATCTTTCTTGCAAATACCTGCTTAAATTTTTATCGCAACAATAAACATAACATCCTTTTTGCCCCCTGGTCATTAATGTCCTATATGTATTTTTTATTATTTCATCTGCTATTTTATTTGCTTTATCTGGATTTTCTTTTGCTATTTTCTTTATGCCTTTTAATGATTGATCTGTTTTTGCACGTTTAGTATAATCGGTTA
>JACOZO010000123.1 GCA_016181325.1 Candidatus Woesearchaeota archaeon
GGGGGGAATGCCCTTGTAGATCCTTTCCTGTGTACAACGACTTTTTTCCTCTTTCCGTCAATAGTATGCTCTTCCAGCTTTGCAATGTTATGGGCAACGTCATAAATCAAATGCATCTCCAGCTTTTCCGGCTCTGCGTGGAATACCTTTGAAAATCCCTTCCTTACCTGGTTCAGGATTACCTGCCTGTTTGCAAACGCCATGTTTGCGGCGCAAGCCATTGCCTTGTAATAGTCCTGGCCTTCCTTGCTCTGGAATGGGGCGCATGAAAGCTCCCTGTCATTGACATGTATGTTGTACCTCCTCATTGCGTCCTCGAAAATCCTCAGGTAATCCGTGGCTATCTGGTGGCCGAACCCCCTGCTGCCGCAGTGTATCATGATGACAACCTGCTCCGGAGAATGAATCCCGAATGTCTTTGCCAGTTCAGTATCGAAAATGCTCTTTGCATGCGCAACCTGGACTTCAAGATAATGATTGCCCGATCCAAGGGTTCCAAGCTGGTTGATTCCCCTCTTCAGCGCCTTGTCAGTCACTTTTAAGGCATCTGCCCAGTCTATCCTTCCGTTGCCCTCTGTCCTTTCAATGTCCTCGCTCCAGGCATAGCCCTTATCAACGCACCATTTGGAGCCCTGCTCCATGAGCTCCTTGAATTCCTGAGGGCCGACATCGACAAATCCTCTCGCACCAACGCCTACAGGCACAAGCTTGAACATGGTGTCGACCAGTTCCTTTATCTTTGGCTGGACTTCCTTGTATGAAAGGTTTGTAGTTATGAGGCGCATCCCGCAATTTATGTCAAAACCGATCCCACCAGGTGATATTACTCCTGTCTCTGCATCAAAAGCTGCGACGCCGCCTATTGGAAATCCGTAGCCCCAGTGGCCATCCGGCATGCAGAAAGCATATTTTTGGATTCCAGGAAGGCATGCTACATTCGTGACCTGATTGAAGACGCCGTCATCCATTGCATCAACAATCTTTTTTGTGCCGTAAATCCTTGCCGGCACAAGCATTCCTTTCTTGTAATCGGTGCTTATCTCCCAGACACATTCTTCGACTTGCTTCAGCTCAGGTTTTTTTATTTCTTCCATGATAATACCCAATTATAAAAAAATAGTTAAAACAATGGCACTTAATGCTAGAATTATAGTCGGTTTATAAATCTAATTATGGAAGGAGTTATTCGGCAAGGAATAAAGCGCAGATGGAATTGGCTAATCCCGTCCTCGCTATTTTTAGTGTCATTAATATTAAGGCTATCCTTCCTCAACGCCGGCCTGTTCCACCACGATTCGGTGCAGCTGGCAATGGCTGTGGAAAAGAGCGCTGATGAATTTGCCATCCAGCCTATTGGAGGGGGAAGACACGGGCTGGTCCTTATTGACACAATAGTATTCTATTTTTTCAGTGTATTTTTCGGCCACACTTCGGCAGAATTTGCAGTTAATTTCTCTTCGGCATTGTTCGGCGCATTGGCCATACCATTGCTGTACCTTTTTGCCATGGAACTGACGGGCAGCGCAAGAATATCAGTTTTTTCGGCACTGGCTTATTCTGTAACCCCAATATTCCTGTCAGTGTCGACTTTCGCAAAAGACCACACGTTGTCAGTTTTCCTTGTGCTGCTTGCATTTTACCTGCTGACATTGTCAATAAAGAAAAACAAGAATGTGTATGCTGCATTATCCGGGGCTGCATTCGGATTTTCCTTATTGGTCAGGGAAATAAACATCCTGCTGGTGTTTTCTATTGCATACTTTTTGCTGTCTTACTCCAATAAGATAAGTCCTTCAGTCAACAAGAAAAGATTGTTTTCATGGTTTATATCTATGGTTGCCGTATTCACTGTCATCCTGATAATCCTGATAAATCCCATCTTAAAGCAGCAGATAACAAGAAGCTTCGGCACTTTTGTAATTGACCAGATAACTTATTCCCTGTCCGGGATCTTAATAACACTGACATGGCTCGGAGCAGCATTGCTGCTGTACGGCATCTGGCTGCTGCATAATGCCAGAAAAGAGCTTCTATTTTTCTTTGCTTTGTGGTTTCTGCCGTTATTTGCATTCTACACATTAAGCTCTGTGGTGGACCATAGGTTTTTTTCAGAAGCGATTATACCATTGATAATTGTCATTTCTCTGGCTACCGATTCATTAGGCAGATTCCACAGATATTTGCCATATGCGGCTGTTGCCATCCTTATTGTGTGGATGCTCTGGAGCATTTATCCGGCGATGCAGGCGAGGCATGAAAATTCCAGCATGAAGGAATTCTCGTCAATGGTAAGGGAAAAATTAGGGCCTGATGCGGTGATAATGCTCTACGGCGACAACCAGATTTTCCTGAACTATTACCAGAACATCACTACGATTCCATGCGAGCCCGACCTTGACATGGAAAACTCAAAGAAATTTGTAGGGCTGGTCTATGGCGATTTGCTGGCCAATCGGTCAGTATACATGTCAACTGAATGCTTTTCCATTGGGAGTCTGGAGGAGAAGCAGCATTTCTACAGGCTGATGTTCTACAATTTCAGGTTTGATTTTGAATTTGAGTATTACTTTGACAATTATCACAAGTCAACTTTGAGGCAGGACATGATGAAGAACTACCTTCTTAGGATGCTGCCTTACCCTGATCAAAATGGAAAGATTTTGGATGAATATATGATTTTTCCGGAATGAGGCTTCATCCAAAAATTCGCATTCGCTCAGGTTAGCAGCCTCAAAATGCTTTATGTTTAAGCATGGATGCTGCGTCCCCGTAAGGGACATCCCCCCGCGCGCATTTGCATATGATGGTAAAAGCATTTTGACTTCAAAGCTGCTAACCCATTTTTTGGATGAAGCCCCGGAATGAAGAAGGTATTTAAACCTGGGTAGTTTATTCTGCATAATGATATGTCTAGGCATTGAGTCAACGGCCCACACATTTGGCTGCGGCATTGTGGACGAAAAGGGAAGGATATATGCAAACATCAAAAACAGCTATACCACTGAAAAAGGCGGAATCCATCCGACCGAAGCGAAAATCCACCATGAAAATGCAAAAGACAATGTCGTTGAAGATGCATTAAAGGCGGCAAAATTAAGGTTAGATGAAGTTGATTTGATTTCTTTTTCCCATGGCCCGGGCCTGCCGCCGTGCTTATTGGTAGGAATGAGAAAGGCAAAGGAGCTGGCAAGGAAAATTAATGCATCTTTAGCGGGTGTCAATCACTGCATCTCCCATCTTGAGATAGGAAGGCTGCTGACAAAGGCAAAAGACCCTGTGCTGCTGTATCCAAGCGGCGCGAATACCCAAATCATAGCCTATGAAGCCGGAAAATACAGGATTTTCGGGGAGACTTTGGACAATGGCGTCGGAAATTTCATTGACGCTTTTGCAAGGCATGCCGGGCTTGGATTCCCGGGCGGGCCCAAAATCGAGAGGCTGGCATCGGAAGGGAAAAATTACATAGAGCTGCCTTATGTTGTCAAGGGCATGGATGTTTCTTTTGGAGGACTATTGACAAACCTGAAGCAGAAATATGACTCCGGAAAATATAAAGTTGAGGATTTGGCTTTTTCAATGCAGGAAACGGTCTTTGCAATGCTTGTTGAGGTCAGCGAAAGGGCAATGGCGCACACAGGAAAAAAAGAGCTCCTGCTGGGGGGCGGAGTGGCGTGCAACAAAAGACTCCAGGAAATGTGCAGGACAATGTGCGAAGAAAGGAATGCAAAGTTTTTTGTCCCTGAAAAAGAGTTTCTTGCGGATAACGGCGCAATGATAGCCTGGCAGGGAATATTGCAGAGAAAGCTGGCAACAAAAGGCTATGATTCAATCGATATCGGGCCTTATGAAAGGACTGATGATGTGGAAGTTAATTGGAGGTGACTCGTCAGATATTTCTCTTCAATTCTTTTATTGCAGTTATTCTGTCGGTCCTGCCGAAAATTGAAGAACCCGCAACAAAAACGTTTGCTCCTGCCTTTGCAGCAATACCAATAGTTTCGGGGCTTATTCCGCCGTCAACTTCGATGTCAATATTGGGATTTATTTTTCTTAGTTCCCTTACCTTATTTATCGGCTCCGGCATGAATTTCTGCCCCGCCATTCCGGGCTCAACGGTCATGATTAGCACCATATCTACAATATCCAAAACATCCTTAATAGAGTTTAAAGGTGTTTTGGGCCTTATGGCAACAGAGGGCTTTGCGCCGTTTGCCTTTATGAAATTTAATTTTTCCCTTAATTCGCCGATGCTGCCGTAAGCTTCCTGATGCAATGTTATTATTGAGCCTCCTGCATTGATAAAATCCAGGATGTATTCCTCGGAAGGCTCCTGCACCATCAGATGCACGTCCAACGGGACTTTTGTTGTTATCTTTTTTACAAATTTTGAGTCTATGGTCTTGTTCGGAACAAAAATCCCGTCCATTATGTCAACATGGATAAGCCCGCAGTACGGCTTGACTTCCTTAATTTCTTTATTTATATGATTCCAGTCGGCTGAAAGGATTGACGGGGCGATTTTTATTTTGGGCATTTCAAATAAGAAAATAACCGGATATTTAATATTATTGATTGAGCCAGCCGGAGATTAGTTTTATCGCGTTCTCCCTTTTCCTCGGAAAAGCTGCCACGCTGACCTTTATATGAAAGCATTTCCCGGAATCTGTGAGCGCCAATTTCCTGTCCCGGAGCCATTCATCCTTGCCAATTCTGAGATAAAAATTAAGATCTTCGTCAATCCTGCTCTCAAGCTGGCTTAATAAGGTTTTTTTGCCGTGACTGTCCAAAAGCCCCAGGATATGCTTGAGAAATTTTGATGTATGCGCCTCTTTTATAAAAACTAACTTGAATGTTATTATGGGCTTTTCATTGAAGCCTCTGGCAGTAGAAGTCTGAACAGCCAATTTCTCGTCTTCCAGGTTGAAAGGGAGCAATCCAGCAATGCCTTCAGAAATCATAT
>JACOZO010000124.1 GCA_016181325.1 Candidatus Woesearchaeota archaeon
CATAAATCTGCGAGGCGGAGCGCAATGGCAGGCAAGCGACGCCTCGCACTAGAACCCACCAGAGCGGGTACCTAACTTGGTTCGAGTAATGCCGGAGGCGGATTGAATATTTATAACGAAAAACTTCAGAAAGTCAAAGTATCCCCTCCCATGTAGGTTGGTGCGAAATTGAAGGTTGCCATCCTATTTGCGAGGCTCTTAAACTTTTTACAGTGAGCTAGAAGGAAACCCTGAAAAATGCAAAGCATTTTTGGGGCACCGAAAATCCTATGGATTTTCCCGTGTTGCAATGGGAACCACCGCAGGTGGTACCGAAAATCCGATTAGGATTGTCTGTTGATTTTCGAGTATTCTGGCCTTATGTCGCACGTAAAAAGCCGAGCCGATGGCAGCCCGAGCGAATGCGAGAATTTCGCACCAACCTCCGTCCCATGCGTAACTTTTTAAAGTGAATTGCTAATCATCATGATACTGCTATAAATCAAATCTTAATTATTGAAGTAAGTTTCCAAACAATGCAAACGAATAGCCAAAGATCAGTTGTTAAAAAGGAAAGAAGCTCCACTAATGAAAGGATCAGGGAGCTTGAGGAAGAGCTTTCCAATACAAAGTACAACAAGAAGACGCAGGGGCACATCGGGCTTGTCAAGGCAAAGATAGCCAGGATCAAGGACGACCAGGAGAGAAAGGCGTCCGGCAAGGGCAAGTCAGAGGGCTACGCTGTCAAGAGGAGCGGCGACGCCACGGCAATAATTGTGGGCTTTCCCTCTGTCGGAAAGAGCACTCTGCTTAATGCAATAACAAATGCAAGATCTGAGGTTGCCGCTTACGCATTCACGACCCTTACATGCATTCCCGGGCTGCTGGAATACAAGCATGCCAAGATTCAGGTGTTGGATGTACCTGGCATTGTCGAAGGCGCCGCATCAGGAAGGGGCCGCGGAAGGGAAGTGCTTGCCTGCGCCCATTCGGCTGACTTGGTGATCATACTGCTTGACGTGTTCAACCCCAACCACCTTCGTGTCATAGAGAAAGAGCTTCGTGAGACTAACCTGAGGATAAACCAAAAGCCGGCGGACGTCAGGATAATAAAGAAGTCCCGCGGCGGAATGGAAGTCCTCACCACTGTGAAACTGACAAAGATAGACAAGGAGACCATCAAGGCCATAATGAAGGAATTCAGGCTTGAGAATGGAAGCATAGTGCTCAGGCAGGATATTGACGCTGACCAGCTCATAGACGTAATAGAAGGCAACAAGAAATATGTGCCTGCAATAATAGCGCTTAACAAGATAGACATGGTTGACCCGCAGACCTTGGGCAGGATAAAATCTGAAATTCAGCCGGATGTGTGCATATCTGCGGAAATGGCAATAAACCTTGGGGAGCTGAAAGAGCTCATATTCAGGAAGCTTGGCTTCATCAGGGTGTTCTGCAAGGAGCACGGCAAGAAGGCTGATCTGGAAGTGCCTTTGATAATGAAGGAAGGCTCTACACTTAAGGATGTGTGCCTGAAGCTCCACCGCGATTTTGCCAGCAAGTTCAAGTTTGCGAGGATCTGGGGCAAAAGCGTGAAGTTCGAGGGGATGGTAATAAGGAATCTTAAGCACGTCGTTCTGGATGAAGATGTTATTGAATTGAGGATCAATTAGCGCTCAGTATCCTGGCAAGATAATCCTTCTTGTACCTAAACCCGTTCTTCGCAGCCAGCTTGTCAAGCCCGTCTACAAAATCAGAGCCGTATTGCGCTGCCTTTTTCTTCCTCCATGCAAACTCTTTCTTCAGGCCTATGAACTCGGCAGCATCTCTCAGAATTATCTTCTTTTCAGTCTTGTCCAGCTTGTACATCGGGTGTATGGACATTGCATAGGCAATCAATTCCTTGTCGAGAAAAGGCGCCCTCAGCTCAAGCCCAAGGGCTTTTGCAATCGTGAAATCCCTCACCAGGTCCCTTTTCCACATTCCTTTCATGCCGTTCCAGCACTCTTTGTGGAGCGCCTCGAAATTGCCGTTGCCGAAAGCATCGCTGTGCCTTTGGTAGCCCGCGAATATCTCTTCGCTTCCCAATCCTCCGAACAAGGCATTGATCTTGTCATTGAGCGCCAGCTTTCCGGCAGCATACAGCACAGAGCCCACGCACACTTTTGTGACATCTGCCTCATTCACAAGTTTTGCAGTATTCCTTATGGCAAATTCAAATTCCTGCTGGCTCAGTACCCTGCATACGTGCCTGAACCCATACTCTTTTGCAGCCTTATTGGCCCAGATAACATCCTCGGAATTCTCCAATCCGACAGTATAGCATGTAAAATCACAGTTAAGCTTCTTGGCGATGAATGCGATAAGGCTGCTGTCAACACCCCCTGAAAGCAATATCCCGAATTTGCCTGCAGCCCTTTTCCTGACTGCATCAATGATTTTCGCAGCCAGCGCCCTTTTGGCCCTCTCCCGGTTCATCTCAAAATCCTTTGAATTTGCTTCAAGGCCTTCAACGAACCTGATCCACAATTCCTCAGGTATAAGCTTCCCTTCCCTGACTATGCCTGTTGTTTGGGTCATTATAATGGTAAAATTACATGGCTTTAAAAATTTATTACTCAATTGTAATACTTTAGCATTCTGAAGCAATTTTGAATATTAAATCCGCCTTCGGCATATCCAGTGCGAGGCGTCGCTTGCCTGCCATTGCGCTCCGCCTCGCCATTTATTGATATAGATTCGAGGCAAAAATTAGTGGCAGGACAATTTTTGCCGAGACAAATTCATGTCATCACCAAGATGACGGAT
>JACOZO010000054.1 GCA_016181325.1 Candidatus Woesearchaeota archaeon
GCCGAAAAGTTTATATATTAGTTTATATTACCTTATTTCTGTTGACTTTAAGTCAACAAAAGTTTGTCAGCAAGCAAAATGGAAAAGCCAAAGCACGAAGAAGCAAAAAAGCAGGAATCCAGGATGAATAAAGATAAAGATGCCAAAAATATCAATAAAGATGAGGAACTGGCTGAAAAAAACCTGAAGATTGAGGAGCTTACAGACACACTAAAGAGGCTCCAGGCGGAATTTGAGAATCATAAGAAAAGGACTGAAAAAGAAAAAGCGGAATTCATGAAGTATTCCCGGGCAGAAGTGATGCTGAAGCTGCTTCCTGTGCTGGACACGTTCGAGATTGCGCTAAAAAACACAAAAGACCATGAAAAATTTGCCAGGGGCATGGAGATGCTCTACGCCCAGTTTTACTCGGCGCTTGAGTCATGCGGCCTGAGGCCCATAAAGGCATTGAATGAGAAATTTGACCCTTACAGGCACGAAGTACTGCTGAAAGAGGAATGCAATAGGGACGATGACACTATAATTGATGAGCTGCAGAAAGGTTACATGCTGCATGACCGGGTGTTAAGGCATTCAAAAGTGAAAATAAGCTGCAGGAAAGAGGCTCATGCCGATAATAAATAATCCCACTAAATGATCAATAAAAACACTCCATTGAAAGAGGTGCTTAAGCTGGCCCATCCGTGCAAATGCGATGCATGCTCGAACGGGTGCAACTACGGCTCTGGCTTCCTGGCAGGAGATGACGCAAAGAAGCTGGCAAAGTTTTTGGGCGTTTCAGAGGAAAAGCTCAGGGAAAAATACCTTGAGGAAGCCGAGCAGTTCAACAAAAAGCTGCTCAGGCCGAAGCTTGAGAGGAAACATGGCAAGCCATACGGAAAATGCATGTTTTACGATAAAAAAGAAGGCTGCAGGGTCCACGAAGCCAAGCCGATGCAGTGCAAGCTAGCAATGGGCTGCAAGAATTACGGCGAGGAACTGATGCTGTGGTTCATGCACAATCACATTGTGGACGAAAATGATGAGAAAAGCATGAAGGAATTCGGTGTTTACCTCAAATCAGGCGGAAAGGCACTGAAAGATGCATAAGAATGATTTTCCCAATGAAGCGACGACGGCATATAAAATCGAGCAATGGGGCGAGACAAATTTTGTCGCCATAACGGAAAATAAGCGCAATAAAAAGGTATCAAGGAATTAAAATATTATGCACAAAAATGTCGTCAAACATTTTTGTGCGGGGTTTGAAACCCCGCCATTTATGACGACATTTTTGGCATCCTAAAAATCCGCCTCTCAAAGAGAGCGGCTAGTCAAACCGTGCCCTTTAGGGCAGGGTTAGCCGCTCTCGGCGGATTTTTAGGATATAAAAAATCATCAATATAAAAAATATAATAAATCATCACACTGAAAATAAACAAAAAAATGAAAATCGAAATAAGAGGCGGAAACCGGAACCAGCAGATTCAGGGCAGGAAGCTGATCTACCTGAATTCAGAGGCAGTCCTGAGATACCTTTTAGGGACTGACGAAAAAATCGAGACAATGGTGATGTGCAGGGAGCCGGCTATAGGGCTTACAACAACAGACAGGGACATTTACGAGGCTTTGGCGTCATTGAAGCCTGATGATGATTTCAAAATTAACAGATTGACAAAATTTTTTGAGAATGTCGATGTAAAATCATTCAGGGAAATAACTGGAAGTGAAAAGCCAGTGCTCACATTTGAGAAGGCAGAGGAACTAAGGAAATCTGCTTTGAAGCAAAAATAAACAACAAAACAAGATAACAAATTGACTACGGAGGTCTAAAATGGCAAAAGAAAAGATAATTGGAATTGATCTGGGGACAAGCAACTCTGCTGCCTCTGCTTTGACAGCAGGCAAGCCGACAATAATTCCCAGCGCAGAAGGGACTACAGCCTACGGAAAGGCATTCCCAAGCGTTGTTGCATTCACAAAAGACGGCCAGGTGCTTGTGGGCGAGCCGGCCAGAAGGCAGGCAGTCAGCAATCCGGAAAGGACAATAATGGCTGCGAAAAGGAAGATGGGAACTTCCCATAAATACAAGATAAACGGCAAGGAATACACACCTCAGCAGATTTCCGCATTTATCCTGCAGAAGATAAAGAAGGATGCAGAGCAGTTCCTTGGCGAGCCTGTTAACAAGGCTGTCATAACAGTGCCGGCTTATTTTGATGATGACCAGAGGCAGGCAACGAAAGACGCTGGCACAATAGCCGGGCTTGAAGTAGTGAGGATAATCAACGAGCCGACTGCTGCCTCATTGTCTTACGGGCTTGACAAGAGCGACAAGGAGCTGAAGATTCTTGTGTTTGATTTAGGCGGTGGCACTCTGGACGTGACGATAATGGAGTTCGGCCAGGGCGTGTTTGAAGTAAAATCAACATCAGGAGACACCCAGCTTGGCGGCACTGACATGGACAAGGCAGTCATTGACTACATCGTTTCTGATTTTAAGAAAAAAGAAGGCATTGACCTGAGCAAGGACAGTACTGCCATGCAGAGGATAAGAGAAGCTGCCGAGAAAGCCAAGATAGAGCTTTCAACAGTGCATGAGACAGACATCAACCTTCCCTTCATTACAGCGACAGGCGAAGGCCCTAAGCATATGTCATTGAAGATGACAAGGGGAAAGGTGGAGCAGCTCATAGAGCCTATAATCCAGAGATGCAGGCACCCTGTTGAGCAGGCTTTAAAGGACGCAAAG
>JACOZO010000055.1 GCA_016181325.1 Candidatus Woesearchaeota archaeon
TCCCTTATTGACTCGTTCCCTGTCAATATTGCTGTCAGCCTGTCCAATCCAAGGGCAATGCCTCCGTGAGGCGGGGCTCCAAATCTGAACGCCCCAAGCAAGAAGCCGAATTTTTCCTGGGCCTCAGCTTCGCTTATGCCCAATGCCCGGAAAACCTTTGATTGTATGTCGCTCCTGTGTATCCTTATTGATCCTCCGCCTAATTCAGTGCCGTTCAGCACCACGTCATAGGCCTTTGCCTTGACTTTCTCGGGATGAGCCTCAAGCAGCTTTATGTGCTCGTCTTTGGGGCTTGTAAAGGGGTGGTGCATTGCATAATATCTCTGCTCCTCTTCGTTGAACTCCAGAAGCGGAAAATCAGTAATCCAAAGGAAATTGAATTTTGACTTGTCTATCAGGTTAAGCCTTCTTGCCAGCTCAAGCCTCAGATAGCCGAGGGAATCATTTACGATTTTGTGGCTCTGGTCTGCCACAAACAGCAGCAGGTCCCCGCCTTTTGCATCGGCAGCCTTGGCCAAATCCTTCTGTATATCTTCGCTGAGGAATTTCACAATGGAGCTTTCAAGCCCCTTGTCTGTTGCCTTTATCCACGCCAGCCCCTTTGAGCCGTATATCGCGACAAAGCTCGTAAGCTCCTCGATATCTGTCCTGCTGAACGAGCCGCATCCTTTCGCATTTATGCACTTCACAATGCCCCCGTTCTTTACAGCATTCGTGAAAACCTGGAAATTTGAATTCCTGACAATGCTTGTGGCATCCACAAGCTTCAGCTCAAACCTTGTGTCCGGCTTGTCCAGCCCGTACTTTCCTATTGCTTCATCATAGCTCATCCTTGGGAAAGGCGTCTTTATGTCTTTGCCAAGGGCTTCCTTCCATATGCTTCTCAAAAGCTCCTCTATCAGGCTGTATATGTCTTCCTCGCCTATGAAGCTCATTTCCACGTCTATCTGCGTGAACTCGGGCTGCCTGTCCGCCCTCAAATCCTCGTCGCGAAAGCACTTTGCTATCTGGAAATACCTGTCAAGCCCTGACACCATGAGGAGCTGCTTGAATATCTGCGGGCTCTGCGGCAGCGCATAGAACTTTCCCGGATGCACCCTGCTCGGCACAAGATAATCGCGTGCCCCTTCAGGCGTGCTCTTCGCCAGTATCGGCGTCTCAATCTCGAGAAACCCATGGCTGTCAAAATACTGCCTCGCCGTCTTCATCACTTTGTGCCTCACTGCAAGATTGTGCTGCATGCCCGGCTTCCTGAGGTCAAGGAACCTGTACTTGAGCCTTATGTCTTCATTGGCATCCACCCTGTCATCAATCTCGATTGGTGGAATGTCGGACTCGCTCAGTATCTCCAGCTCGTCTGCGAATACCTCGATTGAGCCTGTATGGAGCTTCGGGTTTGCCATGCCCTCCCTTCTTTTCTTCACAATGCCTTTTACAGAAATCACATCCTCCCTTCCCAATACTTCAGCTGTTTTATGGGAAATCTCATTGTAGGAAGGGTCAAACACAACCTGCGTAAGCCCGTACCTGTCCCTGAGGTCTATGAATATTATGCCGCCATGATCTCTTCTGGTATGAACCCAGCCGCACAATGCCACTTTCTTGTCCAGATTTTTTATTCCCAATTCCCCGCAGGTGTGGGTTCTTTTCATAAAGGAAAGATTTGGAAAAGTTTATTTAAATGTTATTATATTTCCATGCTTAAGGCATCAGTTTGTCAAAAACCACCCCTAACTTTAGTGTGGGATGTGTTTTTGAGCACACCAAAAATTCGATTGATTTCTCCATGCTAAAGCAAGGATATTACACAATCAAATTTTTTACTGTCTCAAATACTTCCCCTTGCTGAACATCCACAATGCAAGGCCGAAGAACAAGGCAGCTATGGCTGAAACAATCAATATGCCGGATAAGACCGGGCCGTCGCTGTGGCCAGTCATGCTGTACCTGAACACGTCAATAATATAAAATAAGGGGTTGTACAGCGAGACCTGCCTTATTGCGTCAGGCAGCATGCTTACGGAGTGGAAAACGCCGCCGAAAAATATCAAAGGGGTGATGAAGAAAGTGCTCAGTATGGCAAGGTGGTCGAATGTCTCTGCCCATAATGCAATCATCAGCCCTATTGATGAGAATATCAATGAGACAAGCAGCATCACAAGGAAATACAGGAAAACGTGCTTTATTGTTATTCCAAGGATAAAATAGCTTATTGCAAAAATCAGGTTCCCTATTATTATGCCGCGCAGCACGCTGCCTCCCAGATACCCGACGACAATCTCCAGGGATGACAATGGCGCCACCAGCATTTCCTGTATCGCGTTCATGAATTTTGAGATGAACAATGAGGACGAGCCTTCCCCGTATGAGTTGTCAATGACGCTCATTATTATGAGCCCTGGTATCAGGAATTCCAGATAAGGCACTCCGTCAATGTCCTTTATCCTCTGGCCGAGCGAGAGCCCGAATACAAAAGAATAGAGCAGCGTCGATATTATAGGCGGCCAGACTACCTGGTTGACTATCTTTACTGTCCTCTTGATTTCCCTTTTCAGTATGGTATATGTCCCGTACAGGTTGCTATCCATAGCCATCCGCCTGCCTGCTTTTTGTCAGCCTGAGGAATATGTCCTGCAGCTTCCCTTCTTTCATAAGCCTGGACTTGTCAGCAAGCTTGACCAGCCTGCCTGCATTTATTATCCCTATCCTTCCGCACAGCTGCTC
>JACOZO010000086.1 GCA_016181325.1 Candidatus Woesearchaeota archaeon
CACCCACCCGTGCTTATGTCTTAGATTGTGCGGCTGTCGTTTTGCGATAATATCTTACTAAAGCAAAACGACGGAAGGAATAATAATTTTTAATTGCATTGCAAAAAGCCTTGTATGAAAAGTTAACAATTTATTTCATAAAACAACAACATTTATAAAACTTGGAAGATTGATTTTTGCTATGGATGCTGACTACCAAAAGAGGGAAAGCAAGGCTGTAAGCGCCATCAAGAAAGCCATACCTGCGTCCCTGAAGCAGGACATTGTGAAGGGCTCTGTGGGGTCTTTTGCCGAGCTGTATGAGAATAACGAGATACTTCCGAATCATTTCATTGCCTGCTCAATTGACGGTGTCGGCACAAAGGTTATTCTTGCAGAAGCGATGGGAAAGTTCGACACAATAGGGATTGACTGCGTTGCCATGTGCGCAAATGACCTTGCCACCTTGGGAAAAGTAAGCCCTTTTCTTTTCATGGACTACCTGGCCTGCCAGAGCAAAATACAGGACGAGGCAATCACTGGGCCAATAATAAAGGGCATTGTCAAGGGGCTGGAGCAGTGCGACGCTTCCAGCGCATTAAGAAACAGCATAAGGATGAACTTCGGGAAAGGCGAGACTGCCTCTGTTGATGAGCTGATAAGCTCTTCAAAGGAAGGGTATGGATTTGATATTGCAGGCTGCATGCTGGGTTTCGCGGAAAAGGCATTTGCCGGCAGGAAGAGGGCTTTTGACGGAGACAAAATAATAGCATTAAGAAGCTCAGGGCCGCATTCCAACGGATTCACTGACTTAAGAAGATTCCTTCTGAAAGGGGATTTCGAATCAAGAGAGGGGTTCAGGGCAATGTACAAGGGCAAGTTCGCGCTTGACGACAAGTTTGACGGCTCAACCATAGGGAAGAAACTGCTGGAGCCGACCAAGATATATATCCAGACAATGGCGAAAATTGCCAGGAATTTCGATGTGATTGGTGCTAATAATACAGGATACGGGCTGAAAAACCTGAATAGGATAAGCGGGTTTGAATTCAGGATAACTTCGCCGCTGGAGCCTCAGCAGATATTCAAGCTTATGCAGCAGGAGTCGGGATTCACGGATGAGCAGATGTACTCCACTTTCAACATGGGCATGGGCTTCTTCATAATCGCAAGGAAGGAAGAGGCTGATGACATCCTGCAGGCAGCAAAAGACGGCGCTGTTGTAGGGGAAGTCAGGGCAGGAAAAAGCCGCACAATACTTGAGAAGGGCGGAAAAAGGACAGTGTTTGAAGGTTATTAAGGAGGTGGAATATATGAGTTCCAATAAAAACAAAAGCGGTGGCAAGCCTGCAACAATCGTGCAGTATGCCGGATTCACGGATATTGATGGCTCATCTTTGGCTCTTGTGAGAAAGTCTATAGACACCCATCACCGCAAACTGGAAGAGCATGGGAAGAGCATCGAGCTTGTGAAGATCACCCTTAAGGATGTGCACAAGAAGGAGAAAGGGGAAATCTACGAGCTGCATTGTTATGTGATTGACAACGGGAAGAAGTATGCTGCCGAGACAACGGACAGGAATCTTTTGGCAGGGGTGGATGCTGTGTTCAACAAAGTCCTTAAGGAGATAATATCAAATAAAGGGAATCTTAGGGGAACAGTCAGACCTGCTGTTTGACCTCATTGGCCTGGGCAAGCTTCGAGCGCAAAGAAACAATCTGTATCAGTTTCAGGGCGTTTATTTCCTGCTTTAATTCCTCGATCTCATCCTTCAGCTCGTAAATAAGCTCGTAATTATGCTGTATGTTGTCGGTGTTTTCCTGCACAACCGCAGGCACGTCAGAGAAATCGGAAAATTCGCGCCTTATCTGCTTTATCCACGAATCCACATTTTCCTTGAATTGCTCAAATTCAGTCACTTTTGCACCTTTACAGCCAAATCCTGATAAAAAATTGTCAGAAACTTTATAGTTTTTGACCACTCCAAAAATCCATTCTGAATTTTTTAGAGTTTCAAAAAAGAGGCGCTTAGGCATTTGATTATGCGCCTGTATTAAGCAGGCGATAACCTCCAAAATCCGAAGACTTTGGAATCCGTGGATCGTCGAATCCAGGGACTGACTAGACCGAAGCCTAGTGCTGGCCTACGTTTAAGTCTTCTCAGCGTTAAGCCGATATTCCATAAACTGGCCTCTTTTTTGAAATTGTGTTCGATACCAGCATATTTTTTACATATACTAGTATACTTATTAGTATATTAACTTATTTATAAAGCTTTCGGTTTTTGTAGATTGTGGAGAATATATTTGGAAAAATAGTTAAGAAAGAGGATATTCTGAAGTACTATGAGAACCGCAGTCTACCCAGGCTCATTTGACCCGATAACCAACGGCCATATTGACGTGATCAAAAGGTCGTTGAAGCTTTTTGACAAGGTAATTGTCCTGGTAGGCGACAATCCGCAGAAGCAGCCGGCCTTTACTGCTGAAGAAAGGGTGGAAATGATAAGAAAGGCATTGGAAGATTGCAGGAATGTTGAAGTGGAGGCATTTGAAGGGCTGCTTCTTGAGCATGTGAAGAAAAAAGACGTAAAAGTCATGATTAGGGGGCTTAGGGCAATATCAGATTTTGAATTTGAGTTCCAGAGGGCGCTCATGAACAGGCAGCTTGAGCCTGAGATCGAGACAATATTCATAATGACAAAGGATAACTATGCTTTCCTTAACTCAAGCCTTGT